>CAYNTC010000001.1:0-33898 GCA_964399795.1 uncultured Pirellulales bacterium
TGATTCCGGAGGCCTTTGGGCCCAAATATCATATCAGCACCGACAAGCGAGCGTTTTACGAATACCATTCTGCGATAATGGAGCCGTGGGATGGCCCGGCGGCAATGGTATTTAGCGATGGCAGGTTATTGGGAGGGATGCTCGACCGAAATGGATTACGACCTTGCCGGTACCTGGTGACTACCGACGGCCTGGCAATTATTGCCAGCGAGACGGGAGTTGTGGAATTTCCGCCTGAGAAGATACGTACCAAAGGACGTTTGCGGCCTGGCCGAATGTTCCTCGTCGATACTATCGAAGGGCGGATAATTTCTGATAATGAAATAAAAAGTAAAATTGCCCGGCAAAGACCTTATCGGCGATGGCTGGATGAGAACAGAATTGAGCTTCGTGGTTTGTTCGATACGCCCAAACTCGTCAAGAGCGACCCGCGGACGATAGCCCAGAGGATGAGAGCATTCGGGTACACACGGGAAGAACTAAAGATGATACTGACGCCCATGGCGGTCAACGGCCAAGAGCCAGTGGGATCGATGGGTAATGATACGCCGCTGGCAGTACTGTCGGATAAGCCAAAGCTTCTATTCGATTATTTCAAACAGCTTTTTGCCCAGGTGACAAATCCGGCGATAGATCCGCTTCGCGAGGGCTTAGTTATGAGCCTGATGGTCTTTACGGGCAGGAAGCAAAACATCCTGGATGAAAGTCCTCGGCACTGTCGGCAGCTTAAGTTGCCGCATCCGATTTTGACCAACGAAGATATCGAGCGGCTTCGTGCGGTCAGCAGAGATGATTTCAAGGTCGCTACCATTTCTGCGTTATTCGATGCCGACGCAGAAAAGCCAGCAGAAGCTTTGCGTCGTGGTCTCGATTCGCTAATCGACTCGGCTGAGAAGGCTATTAAAGATGGAGCGTCGCTACTTATCATAAGCGACCGTAACATTTCGCAGACAAAGGCACCGATTCCATCACTGCTGGCTACGGCGGCAGTTCATCATGGAATGCTTAATCGAGGACTTCGTAACGAAGCAGGCTTGATCGTCGAGAGCGGCGAGCCGAGAGAGATTATGCACTTTTGCCTTCTGTGCGGATATGGTGCTAACGCTATCAATCCGTATCTTGCGTTTGAGTCGCTCGATGAGTTGTATCGGCAGGGAGAACTGCCTGCCGATGTGGAGCCGATCCAGATAGCGGACAATTATATCGCGGCAATCAAAAAGGGTATTCTCAAAACCATGAGCAAGATGGGTATTTCGACACTTCGCAGCTATACCGGTGCGCAGCTTTTTGAGGCGATAGGTCTTAACCTCGCTATTGTAGATGAGTATTTCACCGGTACCAGCTCACGTATCGGTGGTATTGGTCTTTCTGAAATTGCGCAAGAGGCTCTTGCCCGTCATATATCAGGTTTTCAGCAGCGCCCTTCTGGGGCGCTACAGTTAGATTTTGGCGGTGAGTATCATTTTCGTCATTCGGGTCAGCGACATCTATGGAACCCGACGACAGTCTCGCGATTGCAACACGCGGTGCAGAACAATGATGCCGAGGCTTACTCTGATTATGCCAAGGCTGTGAATGAGCAGGCAAAAACGCTGTGCACTTTACGTGGCCTGTTTGAGTTCATTTCAGGAGAAGCTGTTGATATAGAAGAGGTCGAGCCAGCCAGTGAAATTGTCAAAAGATTCTGTACCGGCGCTATGAGCCATGGCTCTATCAGCAAGGAAGCTCACGAGTGCATCGCTATCGCCATGAATCGGTTGGATGCAATGAGCAATACCGGCGAGGGCGGCGAAGACCCAGAGCGGTATACCAAGGAGGCGAATAGCGACTCCAAAAATTGTGCTATTAAACAAGTTGCAAGCGCGAGGTTCGGTGTCACGTTAAATTATTTGGCTCATGCCCATCAGCTACAGATAAAGATAGCTCAGGGCGCCAAGCCGGGTGAGGGCGGACAATTGCCTGGGCACAAGGTGACAGAAGAAATTGCCAAGCTTCGTTATTCGACGCCAGGCGTCACATTAATATCTCCGCCACCTCATCATGATATATACTCGATCGAGGACCTGGCTCAGCTTATATACGACCTCAAATGCAGTAATCCAGGTGTGACGGTATCGGTCAAGCTCGTTGCGGAAGTCGGCGTCGGTACTGTTGCTGCGGGCGTGGCAAAAGGCAACGCCGATGAGGTTCTTATCAGTGGACACGATGGCGGTACAGGCGCAAGCCCGCTGTCGTCGATCAAGCACACAGGTTGTCCGTGGGAACTGGGATTAGCTGAAACTCAACAGGTACTTTTTATGAACAATCTGCGCGACCGTATCCGGGTACAGGTGGACGGCCAATTAAAAACGGGCAGGGATGTTGTCGTAGGCACTTTATTAGGCGCGGAAAGGTTTGGTTTCGGTACCGCAGCTCTTGTGACGCTGGGTTGTACATTACTGCGCAAGTGTCACGAAGGGGCTTGTCCTTTTGGGATCGGAACACAGGATCCGGAACTTAGAAGACGCTTTGCCGGCAAGCCGGAATATCTGCAGAGGTTTATGTACTTTGTAGCTGAAGAAGTTCGTCAGCTTATGGCAAAGCTTGGCTTTAGAAAATTCGAGGATATGGTGGGCAGGGCCGATAAGTTACAGACGAATCGGGCAATTGACAACTACAAGGCAAAAAGACTGGATTTTTCTGCCATATTCTGTCAGCCGGATGTATCCGATGGTAGAGCCGTCAGGTGCGTTAAGGCTCAACCGAATAAATTAGAAGATCATATTGACTGGGAGATTCTAAAACAGGCTCAGCCTGCGCTCGAAAGAAAAGAAAAAACTGTAATTGAGATGCCGATTCACAACACCAACCGGACCATCGGCGCAATTCTTAGCAACCGCATAGTCTCGAAGTATGGCCCAGCAGGTCTGCCCGAAGGAACGCTGGAGATTGTCCTTCATGGCTCAGCGGGGCAGAGCTTTGGTGCGTTCCTTGCGCCTGGCGTGACGCTCAGGCTCATCGGTGGCAGCAACGACTATTTAGGCAAAGGGCTATCCGGAGGCAGAATAGTTGTCTCTGTACCGGAAGGGTCACCATTTATGGCTCACGAGAATATCATTGTGGGTAATACCCTACTCTATGGCGCTACCAGTGGCGAGGTGTTTATCAATGGTGTTGCCGGTGAGCGGTTTGCGGTTCGTAACAGCGGTGCCATAGCAGTTGTTGAAGGTGTGGGCGACCATGGGTGTGAATATATGACAGGCGGAACGGTTGTTGTTCTTGGCAAGACCGGCTGCAATTTTGCTGCCGGCATGAGTGGCGGCATAGCGTATGTCCTGGATGAGATGCAGCTATTCGACACGATGTGCAATCTCGACATGGTTGAGTTGGAAAGCGTCTGGCAAGAACATGACAAACAACTATTACGTGATTTGATTAGCCAGCACCTGAAGTGGACAGCAAGTACACGTGCAAAGTACATCTTAGATGCCTGGCCGGATATGATAGGCAAGTTTGTAAAGGTTGTCCCGATAGACTATCGCAAGGCCTTGCAGAAGATGCGAGCGGCTGAGCAGCGTGATACGGAAACTACGCCTGCAACAGAAGAGGTCTTTAGCTAATACTCGATTCTGGATGCTCGATACTTGATGAGCATCGAGAAACGAGGAACGAGATTCGAAAATGGGCGAAGTGAAAGGTTTTATAAAATATAAACGTCGGGACGTCGAACATCGGCAGGTCGAAAAGCGCATACACGATTTCAATGAGTTTGATTTGCCATTAACACCTGATGCAATCCGTCAGCAGGCGGCTCGCTGTATGGATTGTGGAATTCCGTTTTGTCATGGCGTCGGCTGCCCATTGAATAATGTAATACCCGACATTAATGACCTGATTTATAAAGGCCGATGGGAGCAAGCCTGCCAGATGCTCCATGCGACTAACAATTTCCCCGAAATTACGGGTCGTGTCTGCCCAGCACCGTGCGAATCGGCGTGTACGCTTTCGATCAATGATGAACCTGTTCTGATCAAGCACATAGAATATCAGATAGTCGAACGCGGGTTTGAGCATGGCTGGATTAAGCCAATGCCTGCACCTGAGAAAACGGGCAAGCGAATTGCAGTGATAGGTTCCGGTCCCGCGGGCCTTGCGGCTGCTCAGCAACTGGCAAGGGTGGGGCACGATGTTGTTATCTTCGAAAAAGATGAGCGAGTAGGGGGCATGCTGCGGTATGGCATTCCCGATTTCAAACTTGAAAAACGGATTATTGGCCGCCGGCTCGACCAGCTTGCGGCTGAGGGTGTTGAATTCGAGACTGGTGTTGAGGTTGGAGAGGATATCTCAGCCCGATATTTGCACAAGATGTTTGACTGCGTATGTCTGGCGATGGGGGCGCGACAGCCTCGGGACCTCGCTGTGACAGGCAGAGGATATGAGAACATCCTATTTGCGATGGATTATCTGACAGCTCAAAACAAGCTGTGCTCGGATGAGCCAATCGAGCAGACAAAAGTTGTTACGGCGAAGGATAAAGTGGTGGCTGTTATAGGTGGCGGTGATACGGGCAGCGACTGCGTCGGTACTGCTCGACGACAGGGTGCTAAGAAAATATATCAGTTTGAGATTCTGCCAAAGCCGCCAGAAAATCGCTCACCGGATACACCATGGCCCATGTGGCCACGAGTTATGCGAACATCTACATCTGTCGAGGAAGGCTGTGAGCGGCGATGGAGCATTATGACAAAGAAATTTTCCGGTTATGAAACCAGAGTCGGACGACTACATGCTTGCGAGGTCGAGTGGATTGAAAAAAATGGCGGCTGGAAAATAAAGGAACTACCTGGCACAAATTTCGTCCTTGATGTTGATCTTGTTATTTTAGCTCTGGGATTTCTGCACGTTGAGCACGAAGGTCTGGTCGGAGACCTTGGTTTGCAGCTTGACGAGAAAGGCAGTGTGACTGTTAACGAATGCCAGACAAGCGTGCCTTGGGTATTTGCCGCGGGCGACACTGTCAGTGGGGCTTCATGGGTTGCAACTGCGATTAACAGTGGTCGTGGAGCAGCAGCGGCTATCGATAAGTGGTTGCGTCATTAACTAAAGTCATGTTTCTCTGCGAATTAAAAGGGCGGTAGAGCGCGAAATAATAATGCCGAAGCGAAAAGACATCCATAAAATACTGATAATAGGTTCGGGCCCTATCGTCATAGGCCAGGGCTGTGAATTCGACTATTCCGGCACTCAAGCCTGCAAAGTCCTCAGGAAGCAAGGCTATAAAGTAGTGCTGGTCAATAGCAACCCTGCAACGATAATGACCGACCCGGAGATGGCTGACAGAACCTATATTGAACCAATCACACCAGAGGTTGTCGAGAAGGTAATCCGAAAGGAAAAGCCCGATAGCCTTTTGCCAACGCTGGGAGGACAGACGGGCTTGAATACTGCGGTGGCACTGGCTGAGAGTGGGGTCTTAAAAAAATATAAAGTCAAGCTGCTTGGTGCCAACTTGCGGTCGATCAAAAAAGCTGAAGAGAGAGATAAATTCAAGAGCACGATTGAAAAGATAGGTTTGCAGGTACCCAAGAGTGGCTATGCCCACTGCTGGGAAGAGGCACAAAGAATTATCGAACACATAGGATTTCCAGCTATCATCCGGCCATCATATACGTTGGGCGGAACCGGTGGAAATGTAGCTTATAACACAGAAGAATTTGAAAAATATATCAATTGGGGTCTAAGCCTCAGTCCAAAGAATGAGGTTCTTATCGAAGAGTCTGTCATCGGCTGGAAGGAATATGAACTCGAAGTAATGAGAGACAGAAAAGATAACGTGGTAATCGTATGCTCTATAGAGAACCTTGATCCGATGGGAATCCACACAGGCGATAGTATTACGGTTGCTCCGGCTCAGACGCTTACCGACAAGGAATATCAGATAATGCGTGATGCTGCGATCAAGATTATAAGGGCAATTGGTGTGGAAACCGGCGGTTCTAACATACAATTTGCGGTCAATCCTCACAATGGCAAGCTCTACGTTATCGAGATGAATCCTCGCGTTTCACGAAGCTCGGCACTTGCCTCGAAGGCGACCGGTTTTCCAATTGCAAAGATTGCTTCGCTGCTTGCCGTAGGTTATACGCTGGATGAGATACCTAACGATATCACAAAGAAAACGCCAGCCTGCTTTGAGCCGACAATCGACTATTGTGTCGTAAAATGGCCGCGTTTTACGTTCGAGAAATTTCCACAGACCAGCGCCGAACTTACGGTGCAAATGAAATCGGTCGGAGAAGCGATGGCTATCGGCCGAACATTCAAAGAGGCACTGCAAAAAGCAATAAGGTCTTTGGAGATCGACCGCTATTCGCTCGATGGCAGGTATATTCAGAACGGGCTTTCACTACGAAAGCTTAAAGAAAAACTCCGAACGAACTGTTGGGATAAACTATGGTATGTTGCTGAGGCGCTGCGAAGGAAGGTGCCGGTCAAGGATATTCACGAACTGACCAGGATCGATCCCTGGTTTCTCAATAATATAAAAGACATTATCAAGCTCGAACAGAAGGTAAGCTCTCAAAAGCCTTTAGATATGAGCCATGATCTGATGCTAAGGGCTAAGGAGAACGGTTTTAGCGACGAGTATTTGGCGTCTTTGTCAAAGGTGTCGGAGCAAAAGCTCCGTGAGCGTAGGCAGAATCTTGGCATAAACGCCGTGTATAAGATGGTTGATACATGCGGCGCCGAATTTGAAGCGAGTACGCCGTATCTTTATTCAACTTTTGAGCGGGACTGCGAGGCGAATCCAAGCAGTCGCAGAAAGGTCGTTATTCTCGGTGGCGGGCCTAACCGCATCGGCCAGGGAATCGAATTTGATTATTGTTGTGTGCACGCTGCTTTTGCTCTGCGCCAGATCGGTATCGAGTCGATAATGGTCAATTGTAATCCGGAGACGGTGAGTACGGACTATGATACCTCCGACAGGCTTTATTTTGAGCCGCTTACTTTCGAGGATGTTATCTCTATCGTGCAAAAAGAAAATCCTGATGGTGTCATCGTGCAGTTTGGCGGACAGACGCCGCTGAAACTGGCGGTGCCGCTGGAAAAAGCTGGAGTAAAAATAATCGGTACTTCGCCCGACAGCATCGATCGGGCAGAGAATCGCGAGCGTTTCAACAAGCTGGTTAAAAAGCTGGGACTTCGCCAACCAGAAAGTGGTACGGCAACTACGTACTCTGAAACGGTCAGAATTGCCAGCAGACTTGGGTATCCTTTGCTAATTCGTCCTTCCTTTGTGCTGGGCGGCAGGGCAATGGAAATTGTTTATGATGAGCAATCTCTGAAAGCGTGTGTCAGCAATGCGATCGCAGCTTCGGGAGAACACCCGGTATTGATTGATAAATTTCTGGATGATGCTACGGAGCTTGATGTTGATGCTATAAGTGACGGCAAGAAAGTTGTTATCGGCGGGATTATGGAGCACATCGAAGAAGCCGGCGTCCACTCAGGAGACAGCGCATGTTCCCTGCCGCCTGTCTCTATAAGCAAAAAGACGTTGGCAGAGATTAAAAAACAAACGAAATTGTTGGCGCTCGAATTGAATGTGAAAGGCCTGATAAATATACAGTACGCTGTTAAAGACGGTCAGGTTTATATCCTGGAAGTCAATCCACGTGCATCCCGAACAGTACCATTTGTTAGTAAAGCTATCGGAGTTCCTCTGGCTAAGCTGGCTGCGAAGGTAATGGCCGGCATGACGTTGGACGAATTGGATTTTACAAAAGAAGTTCAGCGGGATCTCTTTGCTGTTAAAGAGGCGGTATTTCCGTTCTTAAAATTCCCGGGCACGGATACGCTTCTTGGGCCGGAGATGCTCTCGACCGGTGAGGTCATGGGGATATCCGATGATTTTGGGACAGCTTTTGCTAAGTCTCAGATGGCTGCCGGTAATAGTTTGCCGACCACGGGTACTGTACTTTTTAGTGTCAAGGATGCCGATAAGCCGAAAGCCATCGAGCTTGCCCGCAAAATGCACGAGATGGGCTTTAAAATAGTCGCGACAAAGGGAAGCTGCATTGAATTTATCAAAAATAATATTCCTTCTGAATTTGCGCTAAAAATGACAGAGGGCAGACCCAATATCGTTGACTGGATAATAAACAGCAAGATCGATCTGATAATAAATACAACTATCGGCAAGCAATCAATCGTGGATTCTTTTTCAATAAGAAGAAACGCTATAGAAAGGCAGATACCATACGTGACGACAATAAGGGGCGCAGCCGCCGTGGTTAAAGCTATCGATGCAATAAGTCAGAGAAAAATTAGTGTGAAGCCTTTACAGTCATACTATCAGTAGCGGAAATTGTAGAAATGAAAGCTATTTTGTTATTGGAAGACGGTACTATATTTGAAGGCAGAGCTTTTGGTTCGAAGGGCCAGGAGTGTGGGGAAGTAGTATTTAACACCAGTATGACAGGCTATCAGGAAATATTAACCGATCCTTCATACCATGAGCAGATAATCACAATGACTTACCCTCTCATCGGCAACTACGGCACAAATCAGGAGGACGCCGAATCAGGAAGAATTTACGCAAAAGGCCTTGTTGTTAAGGAGAACTGCAATTACCCGAGCAGCTGGAGAGGCGGTCAGACGTTGGATGACTATCTAAAGAGAAACAATATGGTTGGCCTTGAGGGTATTGATACTCGAATGCTTGTACGCCATATTCGCATCAAGGGAGCGATGAGGGGGATAATCTCTTCAGCGGAATTAAATACAAAAAGACTTGCTGAGAAGCTAAGTGAATATCCCGGCCTTGTAGGGCGAGACATCGTAAGCAACGTGACGGTTGATAAACCTTATCCTTGGAAAGAAGGGTTGATTGACAGAATCGGCGACCTCGCCCAAAGGAGGCAAGATAAAAAGCCTGTCGCCAAATTCAAAGTTGTCGCTTTTGACTTTGGCATTAAGCGCAACATTCTCAGGCTCCTTTGTGCTCATGGCTGTGACGTAAGGGTGGTGCCTGCTCAAACATCTGCGAAGAAAGTGCTCTCCTATAAGCCTGACGGAGTGTTCCTTAGCAATGGTCCGGGTGACCCCGCGGCAGCTACCTATGCGGTCGATACAGTAAAAACGCTTCTGGGCAAAGTACCTATATTCGGGATATGTCTCGGTCATCAGCTTCTGGCTCTTGCTTTGGGAGGAAAGACTTATAAACTAAAGTTTGGCCATAGGGGCGCTAACCATCCGGTGAAGAACTTAAAAACCGGTAAAATCGAAATCACCTGCCAGAATCACGGTTTCTGTGTCGATCTAAATTCTTTAAAAGACAAGGATGTTCAGCTTACGCACCTGAATCTGAATGATAATACGCTCGAGGGCATTCATTGCGAGAAGCTGTCTGCTTTTTCGGTTCAGTATCATCCCGAGGCGTCACCTGGCCCCCACGACTCAAACTATCTCTTTGAGACCTTCGTAGAGTTGATGGCTAAGCCTTAATAAGCCGGCACACAACAAAGACCTTTTGTGCGTAACCTTTATTCAGAATTGCTTTACCAAACAGACACCCATTATCTGAGTACCAATAGTTGGTGTAAAGGGTATTATATTAAAGCCTGCTACTTCGGGACTTTGGTATTTGCTTGCTATCGAATGGCCAACGACCCAGCCAAGAGTGGCACCGAAGACTATATCGCTTGCCCAGTGATCGCCGGTATCCATCATTCTATAAGCTACCAGCGAGGCCATAATGTAAGCTGGTATGCCGACTTTCGGCCCATAGAACTCATGCAGGACAGATGCAGCCGTGAAGGAACTTGATGTGTGTGCGCTTGGCCAGGCCCAGTTTTGGCCATTTGGAGAATCATTTTGCCTGATGGCTTTAAGGCCAAATGTCGCTGTTGAACTTACTGAAAGTGCGGTGAGCATTGTCCATGCTCGTTCTTTACTGAATTCGTTTTGACTCTCGGCGCTAAGTATCCCGAAGTACTTCGGGATTGTGAACCGATGATGTTGAGGCTTTCATCTTCAAAGCCATGTAGAGCTGGGTGCCTGCGGAAATAATCGGCGATATGGTCATCAGCGTCGCTATTGTGCATGATGATGCTGACGTGGCCAGCTAATAACAATGCTGCTATATTGTTGGTGTTAAGGAATGTATGTTCCGAGTCTTCAAGCAGCCTGTCCGGGCGATCAGCAAGGTCTTGCTGTGCAGATTCCAGCCAGAGAGCTTTTCTGGGTTGATCTTCTGCTGTTGCTAAGCTCGTTAATAAGATAAGGCATATGAAGAACCTGCTAAAGAATTTACTCAGACCAAAAAGACATAAGATAGAGCTTGAGATTGTAAGTATTAACTCTGGTTTATGGTTTTGCATTTTCCGGTTGCAGTTTTACACTTTATTGCTTATTCCCATTCGATCGTTGCCGGCGGTTTGCTCGAGATATCGTAGACGACGCGATTGACGCCACGAACTTCGTTTATGATTCTGCTTGATATGACCTCGAGCACATCGAATGGTATCTGTGAAAAGTCTGCGGTCATAAAATCGGAAGTCTCCACTGCGCGAATGGCAATAACGTTTTCATAACTTCGCTCATCGCCCATAACACCGACCGTCGAGACAGGCACAAGCACCGTTAACGCTTGCGATATTTTTCTGTAGAGCCCGGCTGATTTTATTTCATCGATTAAAATCTCGTCGGCTGAGCGCAGGATTTCGAGCCTTTGGGGCGTCACTTCGCCGATTATTCGTACAGCTAAGCCCGGCCCTGGAAAAGGATGTCGCCAGACAATTTCTTCCGGAAGGCCCAGATACTCACCGACAAGGCGTACCTCATCTTTGAACAGATCTCTCAACGGCTCAATAAGTTCGAAGCCAAGCTCGGAAGGTAGTCCGCCGACATTATGATGAAGTTTTATGCTTGCGGCTAAGTTGCCATCCTTGGAGCCTGATTCAATTACGTCGGGGTAAAGTGTTCCCTGGGCAAGAAATTTAGCGTTTGGGATTTTCGAGGCTTCGGACTTGAAAGCCTTGATGAACTCGGCTCCTATTATTCTGCGTTTTTGCTGTGGGTCTGTCACGCCAGCAAGGGCAGTTAAAAACTGTTTTGACCAATCAACCACACGCAAATCGATGTGAAAGTGATCACGAAAAGTTGAGATTACATTTTCGCGTTCGTTTCTGCGAAGTAAACCATTGTCAACGAAGATGCAAACAAGTTGATCGCCTATTGCTTTGTGCAGTAGCGAAGCCACGACCGAAGAGTCTACTCCACCGCTTAAGCCGCATATTACCGCAGCCTGGCCGACTTGACAGCTTATCGCATCAATGGCGTCGGCGACAAAGTCGCTCATCTTCCAGTCGCCGCTGCAACCACAGATATCGTAGAGAAAGTTCTTCAGTATGACAGGGCCTTTGGGTGTGTGAGTGACTTCCGGGTGGAACTGGACACCGAAGAATTTCTTTTTTTTGTATCTGACGGCTGCGTAAGGGCAGGTGGGCGAAGAGGCCAATTTTTCGAAGTCGCTGGGTAGTTTGCTTACCTGGTCGCCGTGGCTGGCCCAAACCATTGTTGAATCCGGCAAATCAACAAACAAATCGCTTTTATCAAGGATTATCAGGCTTGTCCTTCCGTACTCATGCCTCTCTGCTCTGGCGATATCTGCACCGAGTATCTGGCATCCAAGCTGCATCCCATAGCAAATGCCCAAGATCGGAACGTCAAGCTCGAATATCTTACTATCACATCGAGGAGCATTATCCTGGTAAACGCTTGCAGGTCCACCAGAGAGTATTATGCCTTTGATCGGTAATTTCGATAGTTCGGAAGCAGAAATCCGGGCTGAGAATATCCTGGAATAGACGTTATGTTCGCGGACGCGCCTGGCTATGAGCTGGCCATATTGACTGCCAAAATCCAGGATTGCGATAATCTCGCGAACCATAATTCGTATTTCGTATCACGTCGTGCGTATTGTGTAAACAGCCAAAATAACCAGTCCGTAGTGCGTAGGGTGGGCTTTAGTCCACCAGATCGGATATGGTGGGGCAAGCCTCACCCTACAACTCTCGAATCATGGTTAGTCCTCAAAAGGTAAACTTGCTGAGTAGTTCGGCGCCTCTTTAGTTATTTGTATATCGTGCGGGTGGGATTCATTTACCGATGCAGCACTTACCCGAACAAATCGAGTCTTGCTCATAAGCTCTTGAATGCTCCGCGCGCCGCAATAGCCCATACCGGCGCGAAGTCCGCCGACGAGTTGGTAAACAAAATCGCTCAAGGTGCCACGGTACGGTACGCGGCCTTCAACGCCTTCCGGTACGAGCTTGCCCTGCTCGGTCGTGCTACTCTGGCTGTATCTTTCGGCAGAACCCTTTACCATCGCTCCTAAGGAGCCCATGCCACGGTATTCTTTGAACTGTCTGCCTTTGTAAATGACCAACTGGCCCGGACTTTCCTTAAGGCCCGCAAACAGTGAGCCTATCATCACGCTTGAGGCCCCTGCTGCGATCGCCTTTGTGATATCACCCGAATGTCTTATTCCACCATCGGCGATAACCGGAATATTGTTTTTTCTTGCAACATTAGAACATTCCATAATCGCCGATATTTGCGGCACGCCTACGCCGGAGATTACTCTTGTGGTGCAAATTGCGCCAGGTCCAATACCGACCTTCACGGCATTTGCACCGGCTGCAATCAAATCTTCTGCGGCCTCGGCTGTAGCAATATTTCCGGCAATTACATCAATCTTGTAGGTCGCTTTGGTTTTCTTGACCGTATCGATGACATTTTGTGAGTGGCCGTGAGCCGTGTCTACGACGATGATATCAACATCGGCTGCGATCAATGTCTTGATGCGTTCATAGTCGTGCACACCGACCGCGGCGCCGACGCGGAGCCTGCCACGCTCGTCTTTGGCAGCCCTGGGATATTGCTGGACACGGTCGATGTCTCGCATGGTAATCAAGCCGGCCAACTTGTCATTTGAATTGACCAGCAGCAGCTTTTCAATCTTGTGCTGTTGAAGGATTTCCTTTGCCTGCTCCAGTGTCGTGCCGGCCGGGCCTGTAACGAGACTTTTTTTTGTCATCACGGAACTAATTTGGACATCATAGTCTTTGAGGAACTTCAGGTCTCTACGTGTCAGAATGCCGACGAGCTTTTTACCTTCAACGATGGGAATGCCGGAGACGTTGTGCTCATTCATGAGCTCCTGGGCACGTTTGACGGGTTCCGTTGGCGATAGGGTCACGGGATCGCTGATAACTCCGTGCTCGGAACGCTTTACCTTGGTGACTTCTCTTGTTTGGGCCTGGATAGTGAGATTCTTATGGATTATTCCGATCCCACCTTCCTGGGCGAGCGCTATAGCTAATGCTGCTTCTGTAACGGTGTCCATAGCTGCCGATACGATGGGGATGTTTATTCGGATATTGTCTGTTAGCTGTGTGCTGGTGTCGGCCTGGCTTGGAACGAGATCACTCTTGGCCGGCAACAGCAGCACATCGTCAAAGGTTATCGCTTCCATCGCGATTTTGCCCGTTTCCATTTTATGCTCCTGATTATTAGACATTTTTTTCATATAAAACTTCGAGTATAATCACCATTGAAAAAGCTGTCAAACCCATTTTTGGGACCGCAGTTTTTATGAGATGAATCCTGCAGATATATGTAGAACAGAATGCAAGCTGAAATCGTAGTACCGGCAAAAAGTAGTGTTGCAAAATTGCGAGATAGTATCTACCATTTTGCTGCTGCACAGGTCTTTGATATTGTCCAGTCGAGTAAATCGTAAGTAGGCTCGCAATACGATGAGTTTTAGACGAGAACTTAATCTGTTCGGTGTATTTTGCATCGCGTCTGGCGCAATGATAAGCTCCGGGCTGTTTATTTTACCGGGCCTTGCCTACGCCAAAGCAGGTCCTGCCGTTATCATCAGCTATCTTCTCGCCGGACTGCTTTCACTGCCAGGGATGTTGAGCATTGCCGAGATGACTACGGCAATGCCCAAAGCAGGAGGTGACTGTTTTACCATCATCCGCAGCATGGGACCAGCAGCAGGTACCGTTGCGGGCTTGCTTAGCTGGTTCTCTCTGGCTATGAAAAGCTCCTTTGCCCTGATAGGTATGTCGGTTTTTACTGTTCTTATTGTGGACATTGACATACACATAATCGCGGTCACGTTCTGTATTGCATTTCTGATAATCAATCTCGTTGGTATCAAAGAAGCCGGTAGAATTCAGGTGATCCTCGTTGTCGGTTTGCTGGCACTTATGGTTCTGTACTTAGTTACAGGCCTGCCTGCTGTGAAGATCGAGAACTTATCTCCCTTTGCACCCAACGGATTGGCAGCGATATTTTTCACTACAGGTTTTGTCTTCGTCTCTTATGCCGGGCTGTTAAAAATCGCCAGTGTTGCTGAGGAGATTAAGAATCCCACCCGTAATATACCTCTGGGTATGATTCTTTCGCTTTTAGTTGTGAGCATCTTGTATACACTTATGGTTTTTGTGACCACTGGTGTGCTTGAGCCAGCCGAATTGAGTCATTCACTTACTCCAATTTCCGATGGTGCTGCTGTCTTTTTAGGTTCCTGGGGCAGAATCGCATTGGCGGTGGCTGCCATCTTAGCTTTTCTATCGACGGCTAATGCCGGTATCATGACTGCAGCAAGGTCACTTGTGCCACTGAGTCATGATGGTCTGTTGCCTGCCTCCATCGGGAAGATCAACGTTAGATTCGGAACTCCGCATGTATCCCTTCTGGTTACCGGCTTATTTATCATTGTATCCCTATTCTTTAAGCTTGAGATCCTCGTAGAAGCGGCCTCTGTGGTGCTGATCCTGACGAACATTCTATCGTGTGTATCTGTTATCATTTTAAGAGAAAGCCGGATTCAAAATTATCAACCGTATTTTCGCACACCTTTGTATCCCTGGATACAAATGATAGGAATTGTGGGCTTTGGTTTCTTGCTGTTTGAAATGGGCAAAGAAGCACTATCCATAAGCTTTATACTTATCATCTGTGGTCTCTTCGTGTATTGGTTCTATGGCCGAATTCGAACAAACCGCGAGTATGCCTTGTTGCACCTTATTGAAAGAGTCACAGCAAAGGAACTCACAACCTACTCACTGGAGGCAGAACTCAGAGAAATCATCCGAGAAAGAGATGAGATCATCAAAGATCGATTCGATAACATAATTGAAGAAAGTATAATCCTTGATATACAAGGCCCCATGTCAGCAGGAAAATTTTTTAAAATGGTAGCTGATGAAATGGCTGACAGAGTCAAAGTGGAGCCGGCATTATTATTGAAGTTGTTTGTAGACAGAGAACAGCAAAGTAGCACGCTATTAAGTCAAAATTTGGCAATTCCGCATATAATCATCGAGGGACAGCATAAATTTGATATTCTCATCGCTCGTTGTCGCATGGGGATTGAGTTTTCCAAATCAGAGTCAAATGTCACGGCCGTTTTTATCATTGTCGGTACTAAAGATGAAAGGAATTTTCATCTCCATTGCCTAGCGGCAATCGCGCAGATAGTTCAGGATCCGGGCTTCGAAAAGAAATGGACGGAAGCGAGAAATAAGGAGGCGTTGCGTGACATTGTTCTGCTGGGTAAGCGAAGGCGGCGCTAAAATCCAGCGACTTCTCGCTCAGCCTTAAAAGATCTTCATACACGCATGGCCTGTCTGATAAATTTATGCAAAGGACGCCCTTATCAATCATTTACAGCTGTCCTTCGAATATACAATTTTACAAAGAGTAATAGCATTGACCTTTCAACTTGACAAATTAGTAGTGCATATCATACTATCAACCGTAACGCTAACCGATTCGAACTGCGGCTAATTTCATGGCCTGGAGTGTGCTTAGCAGTATACTTTAACAGGTATGTGAGTACTAACCAGCTAAGAAGGTGTTGTTTAAATGAAGAAAAAGACTCCATTTGCCGAGAAGAAATAAAGGGTAGCGATAAAAAAGTGCACTTAACAAATGTGCCCTTACGATCGACACAGAGGTAGGTTGTGCTTTGCACAACGGTTATCCTACGCGTCTGAGGAAAAAGATTGGGTAAGAGATTAGTAGTCTTTCAAATTCAATTAGTTGGGTTGTCATTCCGCACTTGATGCGGAATCCAGTCTATTAATAATTTTGGATTCCCGCCTTCGCGGGAATGACAAGCCACAAAGAAAATTTTGACAGAATATTAGAGCTTATGTCAAGAACTATTGCCATTTTGGGTTCGACAGGTTCAATCGGGAAAAACGCTCTGCGCGTAGTTGATGCGCTCGGGTCTGACTACTCGGTTTTTGCTCTCAGTGCCCATAGTAGCGTTGAGCAGTTGGCAGAGCAAGCACGACAGCATAAGCCGAGATTCATCGCTATTACCGATTCTAACTATGAAGGGCAGATTCGTGAATTGGTCGGTGATCAGCCGGTTGAGGTTCTGGCTGGTCCGGAAAGCCTGGCGGAAATTGCGCAGATGCCGGACGTAGACACCGTTTTGACTGCTGTAGTTGGGGCGGCTGGCCTTTCACCCGCTGTTGCTGCGGTTCGGTCTGGCAAAAGACTTGCAATTGCAAATAAAGAACCACTTGTTATTGCAGGTGAACTACTTACAAAGACCGCTGAGCAGAATGGCAGTACCATCCTGCCGGTGGATAGCGAGCACTCGGCGATCTGGCAGGCCTTGCGTTCGGGCTCTTCCAAGGAAGTTTGCAGAATTATTTTGACTGCTTCGGGCGGGCCATTCAGGAAAGCGACGATAGAAGATATTCAAAATGTAACGCTCGAGCAGGCTCTGGTGCATCCGGTCTGGGATATGGGCCCTAAAATTACTATTGACTCAGCGACGATGATGAACAAGGCCTTTGAAATCATTGAGGCGCACTGGCTTTTCGGCATAGCTGTGGAGAAAATCGAGGTACTTATTCACCCCGAATCAATAGTCCATTCCCTTGTGGAGTTTGTGGATGGCTCGATGATAGCACAGCTTAGTGAGCCTGACATGTGTCTTCCAATCCAGTATGCTTTAACGTATCCTGCACGTGTTGCCGGGATTTCAAAGGGTCTGAGGCTCGAAGAGATAGGACAACTTACATTCGAGAAACCGAACTTAGAGATATTCCGAGCATTGACACTGGCCTACGAGGTATGTCGCATTGGTGGTACTGCTGCGGTGGTTTTCAATGCGGCAAACGAGGCTGCCGTCGAAGCGTTCTTAGCCGGCGGAATCAAATTTGCCGACATAGTACCGCTCATAGAATACTGTCTGAACAAACATGAAGTCAAACACTGCAGTCCCGTAAGGGATGGCCAAGCTCAGTGCCTTGAGGAAATACTCGAGGTAGACGCTTGGGCCAGAAACGAGGTTAAAGCGAAAGTCCAAAATTGCTCAAATGTGTGAGAACAGAAATCGTGTATCGTTACCTGCGAACTGCCGAGCGAACAGCAAAGTATATGATACTTATCTACTCAAACGGACCGATTTTATTGTCATGCTGAGCCGAAAGGCGAAGCATCTGGCTTTAGCAAAAGAAAACCCATATTTTCTCTGGCCAGATTCTTCGCTTCACTTCGTGGAGTTTACCCTTGAGCGGAGCGAAGGGCTCAGAATGACAAGGCGATATATGTCTTTGCAAATAAAAGAATTATCAATAATAATGTTAGTAAATAGGTCAGTTTGAGTTATCTAATAAGTGTATAAGAGGTAGCTTGATGCCCAAATCAAAGGTCATTTTTAATAGGAATCTTCGTGCATTATTCTGGGTTGTCGTTCTTGCTGGGGCTGTATATCTGATCCTGCGAAACATTAATGTCTTTAGCAATGTGCTTATAGTCTTGCTCGGATTTGGTGCGGTGGTCTTAGTTCATGAGTTCGGCCATTTCATTGTTGCCAAGCTCTCCGGCATTAAGGTCGAGGCCTTTTCAATTTTCATGCCGCCGCTTTTTCTTGGTGTTCGTAGGACAAGCGAAGGATATCGATTTCGGATATTGCCCTGGCTATTTCCGAAAGAAAACGACGAGTCAGGCGATGGTTTGCTGAGCTTTACGCTCGGCAGGATAAACCAAAAAGAAGGAGAAACCGAATATCGTATTGGTCTTATCCCATTTGGTGGCTTCGTCAAGATGCTGGGCCAGGATGACACCGGACCGGTAAAGGCCATAGATGATCCTCGTTCGTTTGCAAACAAGCCGGTCAGCATTCGCATTCCAGTGATTGCAGCAGGTGTCACGTTCAATGTAATTAGTGCCTGCATTATTTTTATGATAGTATTTCTTGTTGGTATAAAGTTGCCACCACCGATGGTTGGAGCGGTCGTTCCGGATTCGCCTGCAGCACGGGCCGGCTTGAAGCCGGGCGATGAGATAATTGAAATAGCCGGCAAAAGCAAGAACCTTGACTTCAGCAACATTCTGATAGCTGCAGCTTTGTCAGATGTTAAGCAAGCGGTTCCAATTAAGGTAAGGCACGAGGATGGCACTGAAGAGAGATTAAGCCTCGTGGCAGAGCAATTGCCCGGTGGGTCAATGCGAGATTTTGGCATTGATCAGCCTTTGAGTTTAACCGTAGCTAAGGTTTCGGATGCGAACACGCTGCGCGAGCTAACCAGTCTATTGCCCGGTGACAAGATAAAGTCTGTAAACGGAGAACAGGTGCAAACTCATTGGCAGTTTGAACAAATATTACAGACTACTTATGCACCTGAAGCAACATTAGTTGCCGAACGACACCAAAGCAAAGGAACTACGGAGCTAATTGAAACAAAAATTCGGCTGAATCTTAGCTACGCCAACAAAGTGGAAGTCGATTCTGAGTCAGACCTCTGTCATCTCTATTCTATGGTACCGCGCCTGCGAATAACCGCTGTCGCACATAACTTAGACCTTGCGGAGCAAAAGCAGACATCTGCCCTCGACAAGCTGAAGAGTTTGTTCGCTAAATCAACGGAGAAGGAAAGTGAGGTAGATACCGAACCAACGTTACAATCTGGTGATATTATTCTTGCGATTGGTGATATCGAGAATCCAACATACAAGGAAATGCGCGATGTCACCAAGAAACATAAAGATAAGAAACTGACAGTTCGAGTATTGCATGAAGTTGAAAATGGTGTTGAAAAGAAACTTGACATCGACGTTATTCCCAGACGGCCACCTGGTAGTGACAGGGTAATGATTGGAATAGTAGTAGCCCTCGACGCCAAGCATCCTGTTGTGGCTAAGACTATCTCTGGTGGTGCTGGGCTGTCCCCGCTGGATATTCCGCGTGGCGCTACGATCACAGCTATTCAAGGGCGGGCGGTATCAGACTTCTACGATGTTATTCATCAACTCCGTCAAAATCATGGTCAAAAAGTACAGATTGGCTATCATCTTGAGGATGGAACTACAGGCAGAGTCATATTAGATACAACCGTTGCCCGAGAATCTATCGCTGTCATATCCTTTGCAGAGTATATTCCATTTGCGAGCCTGGAGAGACTTTATCAGGCGCCTGGTCCGGTTCAGGCGATTGCGATGGGATACAGAAAAACAGTAATGTTCATTGCGCAAACCTATGTGACATTAAAGCGCCTTATTGACGGAATTATCAGCCCAAAGGAGCTAATGGGCCCGGTTGGGATAATAGCATTTAGCTATCGCATTGTTACTGAGCAACCGATAGTTTACTATGTATACTTTCTCGGATTGATAAATGCCAGTATAGCAGTGATAAACTTCCTGCCTGTGCCACCTTTTGATGGAGGTTTGGTTGTTCTATTGCTGGTTGAAAAAGCTAAAGGTTCTGCACTAAGTGAGCGTACACAAGGCGTTATAGCTTACACCGGCTGGGTTCTTATCGGAACACTTCTTCTTTACGTTACTTTCAATGATATTTTAAGGAATTTTTTCAGTTCAGTGTGAAAGCGATGCAACTGTAGTATATCATGGATGAATTTCTGATAGTCGAAAGGATTTGAGGCCTATAAATGTTGGTTGATAAAGATATAAAAGACGGCGTCAAGCAAAAGCCCAAGCAGTTGTATCAAGCAGTTGAATCAATCGGTCATGCGCCGCAAACAAGCGAAGAATATCACAAAGCGACACTCGATGTTCTACAACAGTCAGACATTGACGTTTATCGCTTAATCACACAAGAGTATGAACGACTGCAAAACAGCTTACAACTTATTGCGGCAGAGAATCTATGCTCACGAGCGGTCCTGGCAGCCCTTGGGTCTGTTGTACAAAACAAAACAACGGAGGGCTTTGTCGGGGCGAGGTGGCATGGCGGCTGTGAGGTTGTCGACCGCATAGAAATCCTGGCTGTTGAACGGGCTTGCCAAGCCTTTGGCGCACAATATGCAAACGTCCAGCCGCATTCGGGCAGCACAGCCAATCAAATCGTTTTCAAGGCCTTGCTCAAACCTGGCGATACGATTTTGAGTCTCGATGCTGGCCACGGAGGACATCCGTCACACGGCGGCGGCGATTCGCTTGCTCGGGAGATTTACAGGGTGGAATCTTACGGCGTCGAGCCGACGAGTTTTGTCTTTGACTATGAAAAAATCCTCGCAAAGGCCAAAGAGATTCAGCCCAGGCTCATTATGTGTGGTGCAAGCGCTTATCCGCGTATAATCGACTTCAAGAGGTTCCGTATTATCGCTGACGAGGTCGGCGCATATCTGCTGGCCGATATTTCTCACATTGCAGGCCAAGTGATATCTGGTGTTCATCCATCATCGATAAACGTTGCTCATGTCACTACTACCAGCACGTACAAGGCTGGCGGGCCTCGCGGCGGGCTGATACTTTCAGGAAATGATTATCAAATGCCAATTGAAACCGCATCCGGCAAGATCCCGCTTTCCGAAGCGTTGAACAGATCAACTTTTCCTGGATTACAGGGGACGCCATATTTCAATAACATCGCGGCCAAGGCGGTATTTTTCAAGGAGACTTTGTCAGATACTTACCGGCAAAGGCAGTTAAAGGTCGTCGAAAACGCCAAAGTGCTGGCTCATAATCTAATCGCCAGCGGTTTTGACGTTCTTACCGGCGGCACGGATAATCACATGATTCTTGTTGATATTTGTCGCTCAGAGCCTGGCTTGAATGGCATTATCGCCCAAAGAGTGTTTGAAGACTGTGGCATCGTTACGGATTCTTATCGCTTGCCTTATCAACGGCTCGACATACCACCTGGGGGTTTGCGTCTGGGCACGCCCATTGTCACGGTACGCCGAATGGGAGCAGAGCAGATGAAAACTATCGCTGCTTTTGCAAAGGCAGTGCTCGGGAATGTGCAAGCCACCGGCCCGGACAGTTTTGAAATAAACGCTTCTGTAACAGCACAAATTAAACAACAGGTAGCCCACTTCTGTAATGAGTTTCCGCTGGGTTAAGAATTTTCGCTGCCCGATTGTGACACGGCGGGTAACACCCGAATTCGTCAAGAGTTTTTTGCCATCTCTGGGTCAATGCCCAACCGATTTGATAAACAGTCCCTACGGCTGCCAGAACAATTCCGTTTGAGAAAACAATTGTGGAAAATAACAAAACGGTGAGGCCGGCCACGCTATATTTGGTTATGGTTTTCATGAGTGTAAACTATCTTGTGCCGGAATTGGTGATTGATAGCAGAGTTTTCCTGATAATAGACTATTGTCAAATCAGCAGAGAAATGCTATACTTCGCGGAAAACCCCGATAAGATAGACAGGATTTCATGGTCGGGCGAGCTATAATAAGAGGTTGCTGTAAGAGCAGGACCAAATGGTGAGCTGCGATGTGAAAAATATTAAATTGTAGAGTGTGGACGCGCTTAAACCCGGCCGTCTAAACTGCTGCGGATACGACCGGGTCGAAACCAGAGGAATAGACGAAGTTGCTGTAGATGGTGCTGTATTTGGACGTTATATAGGCATTTTCTGGATTATCCGGTTTGTTAGATGGCGGTAATTAGAACCATAAGACATAACAGCAGACGGTTAGAAGCAAGTATCCCGGCTTTTATTGCAGCCGCAGTGTACAAGAGACGATAATATGCAAGCAGTGATCTTGGCAGCAGGCAGAGGAAACAGACTACGGCCAATCACCGACGAGAAACCCAAATGTCTTGTCGAAGTAAATGGAATCCCTTTGCTTATCAACGCTCTGGAAGCGTTAACGAAACGACCGGAAATAAAAGAGGTAATAATTGTCATCGGATATAAGGGAGAATTGATAGAACAGAGAGTCGGCCGAAAATACAATGAGACGGATGTAACTTATGTCACCAATAAAGACTGGAACACGACAAACAATATTTACTCATTGTGGCTGGCGATGGACAAAATCAAAGAGGACTTTTTACTGTTGGAAGGAGATATCTTTTTCGAGCATAGTATCTTGGACTTTGCATTTAGGACGAGAGACAAGAATATAGTGTTCCTGTCGAAGTACCACTCGAGCATGTCGGGAACGGTAGTTGAGATTGGAGAGAGGGGCAGCAAGATAGCCTCCGGTACCTTGGTTGAAGCAGAGGACAGGGGCACGGCGATAAAAAGGTTGATTTCAGGCAGTGAACAGGGCCTGGATTTCGACTACTCTGACAAATTTAAGACCGTAAACATTTACTACCTCAACTACGATTTCTTCGAGAAATACTTTCGGCCAAATCTGGACCTCTATATCAAAACACATGGCTCCGGCAGCTATTATGAGTTAATTCTCGGCTTACTCATTTATTTAAACACGCCTGACATTTATGGCTGCGTTGTGGATAACAAGAAATGGTATGAAATCGACACCGAGAACGACTTGGATATGGCCGATTATCTATTTTCCAAAGGGGAAAAGGCGGATAAGCTTGCGAATTTGTACGGTGGTTATTGGCGATTCGATTTTCTGGACTTCTGTTTCTTGTTCAATCTTTACTTCCCGCCTCAACATCTATATTCAAAACTGGGGTACGAATTGCCGCTGCTGATTAACAATTATCCCTCTGCTCAAAGCAGAATAGCCAGCCTTCTGTCGCAGTGGTACGCCGAAGAAGGTTTTGACAAGGAAAACATACTTGTGGGGAACGGAGCTTCAGAATTCATTAGAATCTTTAATAGGCATTTTGTGAAGACCGTAACCATACCGGTTCCCACTTTCAACGAATACGAAGACCTTGACCCTTCACAAGTCAACCTTGTCCAACTGCGGGAAGACAATGGATTTTCCCTGAATGCGGATGAGTTTATCAGTTCCGTTATTGAGTCAAACAGCAACTTCGCGGTTTTACTCAATCCAAACAACCCAACTTCGACGGTGACAGAAAGGGAGGATATTGTAAAAATATTAGAGAATCTGAAGCATTTAGACGGGGTTGTTGTTGACGAGTCATTCATAGATTTCACTGGGGACAGGGGACGATATTCGGTCCAGCCCTTAATAACCCGGTATTCAAACTTAATCGTATTAAGAAGCCTCAGTAAGGAATTCGGTATTCCAGGACTAAGGCTGGGATACGTTCTCTCTTCGAATGAGGAATTTAGAAAGAAAGTGCGGAAATATCTGCCAATATGGAATATTAACTCGATTGCGGAACGGTTCATAGAACTATTTCCGAGGTACCAGAAGGAGTATGAACAATCTATAAGACGGATAATGGACGACAGAGAAAACTTTTATCGCCAGCTAAGTGACACGGAAATATTGGAGCCCACCGACAGCAAGGCCAACTTTATTTTCTGTAAAGTGGTAAGCGACGGTATCGACAGTACAGAGCTAAGAAACAGACTTTTCACGGCTCATAATATTTTAATAAAGGATTGCTCTAATAAAACATCACTGGGGAATAAATTCGTAAGAATAGCAGTACGAAGACAGGAAGAAAATAACTTGCTGGTCGAAGCATTGAGGCAAATCAAGCACGATATAGGTGGATGACATGAAAAAAGAAAACCTTATATTAGTGACGATGGATGCTGTTAGGCCGGACAGGCTCAGTTGCTACGGATATGGAAAGATAAAAACGAAAGGTATTGACTCTATAGCTGCTGAAGGGGTGCTTTTCAAGAACGGTATTGCCACCTCTTGTTTAACGCCGGTCGCCTGTGCTTCCATACTTTCCGGCAAATGCCCTGATAAAACTAAACTCAGAGACCCTTTTGGCGTGGTCGAAACGACGATAATCTCAGAGATGCTCAACCAGTATGGATATAAGACGGCGGGGTTCGTCGGTGTAGACTTAATAGATTCGCGGCACCATTTCCACAAAGGTTTTGATTTATTCGATGAGCCCACTGAGGCAGACAGTTTTCACACAATGTGGTTCAGGGGGGACAAAAAAGAGCTTAAGGCCACGTTGGGGAGCTGGTGGATTGACAGAATGTTCAAATGGCTAAAAGATAACGCCAATGAAAATTTCTTCATCTGGTGCCACTATTTCCATGTGCACTTTCTGGCGGAGAAGGAACTACTCTACTCGGGAAAACTCAATAGTGACGAGTTGTCTGATTATGCGTATTATGACGCTAAAGTAAAGTACATGGACGAACAGTTGTTTCAGCCTCTGGTTGATACTCTGAAAGATTTGGACATTTGGCATAATACCACCGTGGTGGTTACAAGCGACCACGGAGAAACTTTGGGGACGAAACAGCCTACCTGGAAAACTTTTTACATCGAATACCCGCAACATAAGACGATGTACGAGGCTGACTTAAAGGTGCCGCTGATAATCAAGAATAGCAATTTGCAGAGCATGAAGATAGACCATACTGTCAGATCCATAGACATAGTGCCAACTCTTGTTGACTTACTGGATATTCCGACCGCTGAGACATTTGATGGCATAACTTTAACACCGCTGTTCAAAGGACAGAAATTGCCGGAACCGATCGCTTACTGTGAAGAATTATTTGAGAACAGAGGTGCCGGTTCCCTACAAGCTGTTCGAACAGTATGCTATAAGTTGATACGTAACCTTACGAGAAACAAGCTGGAATTCTACAACTTGCAGAAGGATGCTGAAGAAAAACAGAATATTATAGAAACATGTTCCCCAAAGGAAAAAGAAACCGCTCAGCAATTCGAGAAAATCATGGACAAGCTTCTTGCCGGTTATGTGGCTGGTTCAGTTCTTAGCAAGGAAGATAAAAAGCAAGTGGAAGAAAGGCTGCGCTCTCTGGGTTATATATAAAACCCCCAACTTTTCTTGAGAACTCGTGTTCAAAACCGGAAACCGGGCATCTGTTTCTGGAGGACGAAAGCCGAACACGGGCGGATGTTTCTCGCAGCCCCATGTCAGCTAAGCATCTATTTTAGGCGGTGCTTTTTTTCTGTTTAGTCAGCCAATAAAGCTGACAGGCAGCCCCGACAAGGGCCATGAAGACCAACCTCGAGAACAAAATCATCGACATCAATAAGGCAGCCGATTTCTCAACCCCATATAAAGACAAAAGACTCACCAGCAAGGATTCTCTTATGCCAAGATTTGCAATCGACATGGGGACCCGTCCCAAAACATAAACCAAAGCAGCGAGCCAAACAAATACACCAATAGGCGCGACCAAGTTCGCTCCTTTGGCAGAAAGAACATACACAACGATGCCCATAACCGGTGTTGCGATTATCGTAATAACCGTCACGAGCAGGTGAAAGCTTGCGCCGGCTGTCTGGAATATCCCCACCTGTTCAAGAATCTCTTCACCTTTTTGACGCATTTTCGAGGGAAACGGTCGGATCAAGACCTTAAGTGCTGCAACTATCTTGCTGCCAATCTGCCTGTTCAGTAACAGAAAACAAGCAATGATTATTGCTGTCGCGACAGCTCCGCAGATAGCCGGCAAAAGCCAGCTTCTCTTTATTCCGGCTAAAGATGTCGGGTTACTAACCACCAACGCAACCAGGCCGAAAATACCCATAACGATGATTGTTAATAACTGGTTGTATACCAGTGCGCTGAAGACATTAGTCCCTTTACCAGTATCTTTTTTTAGAATGTACCATTTTACTCCGGTGCTAAGCAGGCCTGGCATAACCATACTGTAAAGTGAAGTCACTGCACTTGCACAGAACACCGTACCGACGCTCACGATACAGTTCTGTCGCCTTAGAATGAATTGCATCTTGATTGAGCGTATCCAGAAACGGATTAGAGTCGTCACCCAGACCGCCAAAAGAAATTCCCATCTCGCGGTCTTGGCAGCTAGCCAAAATTCCTTAAAGTCTATTTGGCTAAAAACCCAGAGCAGCAAACCAGAAGTGATTACTATCCTGAAAGCAAGCTTGATGATTTTCACGTTTTTATTCGAGGATTCCACGGACGTATCCTATTAAATTCGACGGGGTCTTTTCGTCTCTCTAGACGATACTCTTAACAAAATCCATTATTCTTTGGCGAGCACAACTATCCTGATACTTGAAGCGCAGATTTTTGACAAACAGTCTTTCTTTGGCAAAGTAATTCTTGTCATTGAGCAACTTAATAAGCTGCGTCTTGAAATCCTTGAAGCTGTTTACCTTTGGCCCGGGCGTTACACTATCGTAGTCGAACAGAAATCCGGCCTCAGACTCGTATTTCTCCAAATCATATGGTATGAACATAAGTGGCTTATCCGTCAACAGGAAATCAAGAAATACAGTGGAGTAGTCGGTTATCAAAAGGCTGCACTTGTTAAACAGGGTGTTTACGTCAGTGAGTCTGTCATGATTAATGATTTGTACGTTCTTAAGGCGAGCAAATTCGTCCGGTTTCCAATGCCTGTTGTAGAGTTTTCTGGCTTTTGAAACTGTAGTTGCACGATGCCCCCTGAGTATGAACAACATATTGTTTTTTACAAGAAATTCCTCCAGCTCAGACGAGTCAAAATCGTCAAAAGGGAAAAATCTTGGAGGCTCGCTGTGTCTAAAAGTCGGAGCATAAAGAACAACCGACTTGTAACTGTCAAAATCCGCAAGACTTTCCTCAAGAACATCCTGGTTTACGATGTCATTCCTTGGTATGCCGGTAACAATTACCCGCTCAACTGGCAAATTGAAGCTCTTGGAGAGCAGGAACTTCTCAACTGTCGAAGAGGCCAGCAGATAGCTAACTTTCTTCTTGTGGAAAAATCTGGCAAGAGAAAACGCCAAATGACGCCTTGTCTTGCGGCACTGGCCAACTCTCTTCCAGTGCAGTCCGTGCCAAAGATTAATAATGAGATGTCTTTTCGTTAAAAAGTAGTAGACATCAGTTATATGGTCGGATACAAAAACAACCTTCGCCCTTAATATCGTCCAGCACCCTTGTAATGACTTCGCATATATCACATTCTCCGGGAATCTACGTTTCAATTCTAAATATAATTGCTTGTTCGCGGTCACCCAGTAGTGTTTAATCTGAGGCTCATTTTTAAGAGCATACTCAAACATAAAACGGCTGTTTTCTCCGTATAGGTCACCTGCAAACGCGCCATATAGGAAGATGTTTTTTTTCTTTGGTACAAGCCAGTCCAGAAGAAGCAAAGGTACTAACCTCGCAAACTCTGTCCTGACAAGCCGCAGCAAAGCTTTTAATTCAACCTTCATGTTCAACTGTGCGGACATAATCTACATCACTTAATCTTTCACCCAAAACCAAATGACCGCAAGTATCGGGCGTATCTACTCTAGGCAAAGTAATCTTTTGAACAATCTTTCACATGATTTGCCGTCCTGAAATTTGTTGAATTTATTCTTAAACCGTTGGTAGTTCGCGGTGTATGCATCATCATGTGACCAAATGTCAACATTTTTCATCAAAGCCATCAATTCACTCGGCTTATAAGCAAACGGACCGGGCATTTCTCGGTCATAGTCTTCAAACATTCCCTCAGGGGCTTTGTATACATCACGGTCGTACGGGAAAAAAATAATAGGATTGTTTGTAAGGGTGAAATCGAAAACCACGCTCGAGTAATCACTGATTAGCACGTCGACACAGATTAACATTTCCTGTATGTCCTGGCTGCTCTCAGATACATCTATAATATTAGTGAACCCGCCAAGGCCTGTTATTTTATCGGCATAAGGATGCTGCTTTATCAGTAGAACATGGTTTTCTTTGATAAGCCACCTGTCAAGTTCGCTGAGAAATCTCTCGTCGAACGGATTTACCGTTTCACCAATCTTACGAAATGTAGGAGCGTACAAAAACACTTTCTTGTAGTTTGACAGCCTGAACCTGTTGGAAATGTCCTCACAGCTAAATAACTCCGGCCGGAAAAGAATGTCATTCCTTGGAGACCCAACCTCCAAAATCAGTGCATTGGTGAAAAGTTTCCTGAACACCTCGGTTGTATGATTGCATGATGACAACGCACAAAAGAATTTCTTCATCTCTATTCTTTTTATTCTCTTCCATAGTTCACGACGCCTGGAATGGACATTCTTGAAAGGTGTTGCGTGCCAACACTGGATTATCTTGAAACGGCCGATGAGAAACGACGCATTTGGATTAAGGAAGTTGTTGTTATCGACAAAGAGATATTTGGCCCTTAGCATATACCAGAACGCCCTCAGGCCTTTTGTCGGCTTTATTCCCAAACCTGCAATTTGGCCGAAGAGCTTTTTATTTGGTACATGAAAAATGCTGACAAAATCGTCAAGTCTCTTAGCCGCGTATATCGCCAGGTACTTCGGGCACTCTTTAAATTGAAAGTCTATTTCGTTCATCCAAATGGGAAAGTTATAATTCCCTACAGAGCTGAAGAACAGTATTCTTTTACTTTTGGGAACCACATAGCTGAGTGGAAAAAGCAAAAGTTTGAGCAAGGCGTTGCGAGCCAGGACAACGACGATCAGGAACAGGCCGATTGACCTGGCCACTTTGTTTTTGCCCAGTAACTTGCTGTTTAAAATCGCATAGTTTTTAAGCATAATAACCCGTCACACGCGACCTCATTGACTGCCTCGCTCTTACTTGGTAATCACTTCGGTCGAATTTCTGGTGTTAGCTGATTCTAATCCTATGCGAAGTCTGAAGAAGATTGGCATATAGCTCAAGGTATCGCTGCGTAATATTAGTCCAGCTATATTTCTGCACCCGTTCCAAGGCCTTTTCTGACAGACGACGTCGCAATTTTTCAGAAGCGACCAAGCTCTCAAGATTCTTTTCTATTCCGCTTACATCTCGTGGTTCAACCGTCAGCGCCGCATCACCTACCACCTCAGTGCAGCCCCCGGCGGTACTCGTGATTATCGCCGTTCCTGCGGCCATCGCTTCTAATAAAACCGTGGGGAAGTTTTCAGCTTCAGATGGAAAAATGAAAATGGCGCTTTTTTTGAACAATTCGTAAAACTGTGGGTCGGCTTTCCCAAGCCAGCCCCAGAATTTGACCGGGGTTTTCGAGCCCTCTGCAAGGCGTTTCAATTCAGCGAGATACGGTCCTTCGCCGACGACATTTACCTGCCAATCCAGTCTTATATTTCTTATAGCCTCGATAGCATACTGGAAGCCTTTTCGTCGCATGATTCGGCTGCACATAAGTATTTCGTTTTTTTTGACATCAGGTTTGTACGGCTCCGGATATATTCCGTTGGTCACCACCTCAAGGTTGGCTTTTTCGCAATGTTTCAAAATCAACTCCTTGAGCGATTCGCTCGGCGATGTCAGCAGCGGAGTTCGACGGACTAAAAAACGCCATGCGGGCAACAGCAATTTGTGTATCGTCTTGAAACGGTCAGGATTATACCCCGGTACATCTGTGCCGTGACAGGTGATCAAGAAAGGGGTACTTGTCAATTTGCTTATTATCCAGGCTAATAGACCGCCGGGGATAATAAAATGACAATGTACAATGTCATATTTTTTGCGGCGTGCCAGGTACAGCGTCTTTATAAGCGCCCCCGGGACATATGTTGCCAGTTCGTGAGTATGGCAGATATTCGGCCTTTTACGAAGCGCAGGTGTCCTGTAGATGTTGACGCCCTCTACGGTCTCAAACCGCGGCAGGTTATCGTAGTGCATCGTTACCACATCGACGTGATGTCCCTTGCATACAAGGTGTCTGCTTAGTTCAAAGCTGACCGGTGCGGCGCCGCCTCCTACAGGTGGAAACTCATGATTAAGCATCAGTATCTTAAGTGTAGTCACAATTGTAGCTACCCTGAATCACTCAAGCTGGTTTTACGTTCAAACAACACATGCTCGCCGAACATCGAAACGATTCGATAATTCGTCATCACGAATTCCCTAAAGGGTTTCAGAACCCTGTAACGCTCAGCTTCATCCTCGCCAAAGTTATCCGCCAGCAACTTGGCCCATTCACGGTCGTACAAATTAATGGCCTCTTTATTTAGCGGCAGGAATGTTCTTTCCTTCAAGCCCATAAACCCCTTCGGCACTATTGGCCATAACTCATAGGGCGGCCTCTCCGTAGGGATGTGTCGCTTCCGCGAGTCAACGATGAACTTGGGCCTCTCACTTTGGAACTCTGCCAGGAGCTGCTCGACTGTCTGGGCCAGCCGCGCTGGCGCAGGCCGGGGCATACAGAACGCCTTTGAAGCCGAACTGAACCGCTGGGCCTGGACATATATGCCCGGGTACCATCCCCAGACGTAAATTTTGTCGTTCGGTTCTGAATGGTTTCTGATATATTCACCTGCAACTTCCCAAGGACCTTTGAGGTTTCTTTGTCGTCGCAGTGAGATTTCCCGATACTTTTGAACATAACCGCGATTTCTACTGCCATAATTAACGCCTGAGTGCGGGCTTGTTTTTATCCCCGCAAATATATGCCAGGACATGATTAGCATGACCAGTAAAGCCCCGATTCCGGCTGCCGACCAGGTCCGTTTATTGCCACCGCTGAGTTTTCGCTGGTATAATGTCACTATATACCCACCAAGCATTGCAGCAGATGCGTTTAGCGGCAGGTAGTATTGTTCATAGGAGCGCGGGCTAATCCACACGAAAGCCATATCCAGCAGCCACCATATCGCTAATAGCAATACGAACCGGTCGTATGAGACTGTCATAACCTTGCTGGCCTTGCGCCTTCGTAGTGCACCACGCACAATTCTTACGACTATGGCGCAGACCGCCAGAGATATTGGTAATATAAGTTTGCTGTAGTATCGCAGGACGATGGGCCATTGCTCTGAAAAAGGCACAATTTTTCGGCTTCGACCAATATAGTCCGAGGCTGTTTTTGCCTGATCTATAGTGGATTTTGCCGGGACGAATTTCGCTAATGTTTGCCACACGAACATGTAAGGAAGATTCAATTGTACTTTCCAAGCCAGTATCCATATATAAAGTGGCGCAAGTGCCGCTATTGACCCTGCCAGCAGAAGCGCGATATCAAAGCCTGTTTGCCTGAAGGTCTTGTTCTTCAATACTGGTTGTAGCACGACAAATAGGCCCACTGCTCCGATAGCTGAAACTCCTGTTGGTTTAAAAAGCGGCGCCCAAATCAGAAACACGCCGGCCAACATTGCCTGCCACCATTTGCTGTCGAGTTGGTACAAAATGAAACAGCTAATCCCTATCACCATGCAGGCGATCATATACTGTTCTTTGACGTTACCGAACTTAGCAATCAGCGGCGCAGAAAGATACACTGATGCAACGATGACCCCTACGGCAGCAGCTAATGCACCAAAGAGCCTTCGCATTGCCACGAACATGAGCACTAACGCCGCTGCTTGAAGGATCATCTGGATTAACTTAGCCCCTGTTTCATTGAAACCAAATAGCCAAACACCCAACATGTTGACCAGTAGTGTTCCCAGCCGAGCACTTGGCTTTTCTTCAACGCCGATTTTTGCGCCAGATAGTATATGCGCAGAAGAGTAGACGTATGCGCCGCTATCGAATGGGCCGGGAGAGTTGAACTCAAAGTATTTACCAAGAGAAAAAGGAATGCCCGCCAGAATGACTATCACCACAAGAGCAAAAATGTGCATTTGCTTTCGGCTTTTAGGTCGAGTCGTGATATGAGTATCATGCGGTGCTGCCTTTTTGTGTGGAGGTTTCTTTTGTCGGCTGGGCTTGCTCATCCCTTATCCCCACGATCCTTAATCGATTCGAGTATTTCCTTTATCACATACGTAGGGCGGTTCTGTGACTCATGGTATGTTCGCACTAAAAGCTCCGCAAGCAATCCCATTAGTACGAACTGAATTGTAGCCGTGATCAACAGCGCAGTCAGGACTAATAGTGGATTCCTGTTCATAGACAGATGCGAAGGAGAGATAAACTTTTGATAGAGTACTACAAGGCCCGATGTCACAGCCACAAGTGCACTTGCTGCTCCTAAACCGCCAAAGATGTAGATCGGCTTAGTTGAAAACGAACCTAAGAATTTGACCGTGATAAGGTCTAGTATTACCTTGAGTGTCCGTCCCAGACCGTATTTTGGCGCGCCCGAGGTTCTGTGTCTGTGGTTTACCTCGATCTCAACGATCCTGGCACCGCTCCAGCTTGCCAGCGCTGGTATGAAGCGGTGCATTTCACCGTACAATTTCGTCTCGGCTAAGACCTCTCGACGATATGCTTTGAGCGTGCAACCAAAGTCATGCAGCCGGACACCTGTAATTCTGGCAATCAGCCAATTGGCGATTTTAGATGGTACAATCCTTGTTATGAGTTTGTCGTGTCGATTTTTTCGCCAGCCACTAACAACATCGAATCCCTCATTAAGTTTAGTGAGCATCTTAGGTATATCTGCCGGGTCGTTCTGCAGATCAGCGTCGATCGCAACGATGATTTCGCCCCGCGCGTGCTCGAAGCCGGCACTAAGTGCGGCTGTTTGGCCAAAGTTCTTACGGAAGCGGATTATCCGGATTCTTGCATCCTTCTTTTGCAACTGGCTCAGTATCTCGAAACTATTGTCTGTGCAACCATCGTCAACGAATACTATTTCGTAATCATATTTATCGGCCAGGGTTTGTGTGATCTGCTCATGGAGTGGACCGAGATTGTCCTGCTCATTCAGAACCGGTACCACTACGGAAACCTCACAATGCGTATGCTTAGTATCTTTTTTGGCCATACTTTGCTCCGTATGTATCACTTTGTCGCACTATACTAATGCCTGCGTTGGCATTTTGCAATAACGCCGGTCACCTTCCCCTAATAGAATATCGGCTGTAATACCAGGCTATGTAAGTCAAAAATGTCAGAAGGCATGTGTAAGACTGCTAATTGTTGAGTATAATGTGGCTATAGTCATTTTCAGTAACATGTGGGCTTGATTACAAAGTTAGAAGGGAAATTTCCGTAGTGGGTTAAAAGAAGAAACGAAAGGGCAATAAGCATGTTATATGACGTCTTTTATTTGATTGGCATTGTAGGCATTGTCATATTGGCATTTATCATTGGCAAGAGGTTCTCCGCTACAAGCAAAACCCAGTCTAAGGCAACCACATTCATGCTCAAATCCATCCAGGCAATTGCTGAGCTGGCCGTCCTGGAGTATATCACCGAAGGTGTCGCAGAAATAAAAGAAAAAAAGACCAGCTTAATTACGGTTCGTTGGAAGAGAGGCCTTTTAAGATACACTGCCAAACTCAAGGTTGGCTTTGATCTGGACCGGCTGGATTATGCGGTTGATGATGTCCAGAAGGTAATTCGGATTGCACTGCCCAGCCCGAGAATATTGAGCTGTGAAATTTACAATAGAAAGTTCTACAAGCTGCCTCTGGAAAAGGCTGAGAACGTACCTTGGAAAGTTGACATAATCCAGGACTTCAGCTCGGATGAGGTTCTTGCTCTTGATGATGAAGCCAGAGAAAGCGCTCTGCAAAATGTCAAAGAGTTCTACGTATTGGACTTGCTCCAGGACAAAACTAGGCTGGCCTTTAAGAAAATTTTTTCGCTATCCTATCCTGACTATAGCACAGATATATCAATCACAGGCCAAACCCAGGAGCAGCCGGCTGGTCAACTTCCCGAGCAAACAGCCTCAGAAAGTTGAGCT
>CAYNTC010000002.1:0-29136 GCA_964399795.1 uncultured Pirellulales bacterium
TAAACTCTATTTTGTTTGTAGCTGCGATGACCTTTGTGAACTGTTCTTCGTTGAGTAAATTTTGTTTTTTGAGTAAACTGAGTAGGTTTTGCCCGGTCTGCTTGTGCTGTTTGAGGACGGCTTTAAGAGTCTCCTGATCAATGAGATTCTCTTCTATAAGAAACGATATGATAGGATCCTGCTTTTGCATAATGCTATAACCTAATAAAATTTGACTTACAGATTAAATTTGTATCGACACGGTTGTATTGTGACTTAATGACAAATATGTATTGATAAGGATAAGACTGACAGGTTCAGGTTGAGAAGACGAGCCCGATAACAGTTATTGAGGAAAAAGCGGCGTCTACCATAGCAAACGACTGTATAAGTTCGAGCGTCTGAAGCTAATGAAAAGGATTGTCAACAGCACCAGAGATGGTATTCTTGTAAGTTGTTGGGTGCTAAGTTTTTTACTTGACTTGAGCTAACATTCTGTCGATACAATAGTTAGAATTTTCTGCTGCAAGGTTGATAAGACGACTACCCTGCAAAGTGAGCGATTCTTAGGCACAATCAATGCGCAAAAGGGGCATATATTTACGGATAAGCCTTGGCATAATGGCTGGAGGTATTGTGCTTTTAGTGCTGGTCATGGTTCAAAGTCGAACCGTGAACATAGAAGAAGTACTGGCAGCCTATAAACCCGAGGCAGAATATGAGGGACTCACAATCCACTACCCGCTTGACGGGACGCTTTTTCCACAAGAGATAGTCCCGCCGACGTTTCGCTGGGAAGATGATAAATCGAAAGCATGGCTCATCACGATTAAATTCAGCGACGATAAGGAGCCATTGAACTACATTACGCGTCGTGATAAGTGGATGCCTGAACCAGAAGCCTGGGAATCTATAAAAATGCGATCGTTAGAAAAATGGGCGGAGATCACCATAGTGGGTGTGGCAAGGTCGAGGCAGGTAAGAATCCTTTCAGAAAGTCGGCTCAGGATTAAGACATCAAAAGACGAAGTCGGTGCTCCTCTTTTCTACCGCGAGGTGAATCTTCCGTTTGTCGATGCGGTTATGGACCCTTCGCACATACGATGGCGCTTTGGATCGATTTCTTCGCCGAAGCCACCTCCGGTAATCCTGACAAATTTGCCGGTTTGCGGAAACTGCCATTCATTCTCCAGGGACGGTACAACTCTGGCGATGGATGTAGACTATGCTAACAGCAAAGGTTCATACGTTATAACACGTGTCGCAAAAGAAATGGTATTGGCAACCAGCGACATTATAACCTGGAACGATTATAAAAAAGAAGATGGGGAGCTGACATTTGGTCTTCTTTCTCAGATGTCCCCCGATGGGAGATACGTGGTTAGTACAGTCAAAGACAGGTCTGTGTTTGTACCCAAGCCGGGTATAGCTTTTTCACAACTGTTTTTCCCGATAAAGGGCATTTTGTGTATATACAACCGTCAAGAGCAGAGATTCTTTTCGCTTCCCGGCGCGGATAATCCTAAATACGTCCAGAGCAATCCGTCCTGGAGTCCGGATGGTAAATACATTGTTTTCGCCAGGTCCGAGGCATACAAGTTAAAGCACGAGCAAGATACGGGCAAAGTGCTTTTGACGCCGGAAGATTGCAAGGAATTTCTGGAAGAAGGAAAGCTGTTCTTGTTCGACCTTTACAGAATTCCATTTAATAACGGAGAAGGTGGCAAAGCTGAACCAATCGAGGGCGCTTCCAATAACGGCATGAGTAATTTCTTCGCGAGATATTCGCCGGACGGTAAGTGGATTGTGTTCTGCAAAGCTAAAAGCTTTATGCTGCTTCAACCTGATAGTGAACTGTATATTATCCCTGCCGAAGGTGGCCAGGCTCGAAGGCTTGAGTGCAACACAAGCAGAATGAACTCCTGGCATAGCTGGTCACCGAACGGCAAGTGGTTAGTGTTTTCTACAAAGGTAAATTCAGACTACACTGAGCTTTTTTTGACGCACATCGATGAAAATGGACGAAGCAGCCCGGCGGTGTCACTGTCGTATTTAACCTCTCCGGACCGAGCTGCTAATATTCCGGAGTTTGTGAATTCTGAGCCCACCGCGATTGTAAAAATCAAAGAACAGTTTTTAAACGATTACTCCTTTGTCAGAGCCGGCAATGAATTCTACAAGCATGGTAAGCCGGATGACGCGATCGAAGAATACAATAACGCGCTGGAAATTAACCCCTCCAATGCAGAGGCCTATCAGAGGCTCGGATTTCTTTTGTATCACGTCAAGGGCGAATACGAGCAAGGAATACAGTATATGATGACCGCTTTACGTCTCGATCCGTTCAATGTCAAAGCGCACCACGACCTTGGTATGGCTCTACTACACCAGCAGAAGATCGACCAGGCTATTGCGCATCTGTCAGAGGCGCTTCGTCTGGCACCGAGGGGTATTAATAAACAGTATAATGCGGTGGATATGAATTACCAGCTCGGGCGAGCATTGCATCTTAAGGGAGACCTGCCGGCGGCGTGCACTTATCTGGGCAAGGCTGTACAGCTCGATCCTAACAACGCCGAAGCTCACTATACCCTTGCAGTGGCGATGGCTGAGCAGGGTAAGATGGATGAAACCTTTAAGCATTACTCGACGGCGATGCGTCTTAATCCAAAGGTAGATAATTCGGCGGCACTTCACTACCTTCTGAGCGTGCACTACGCCAAAAAGGGTCGTTTTAATGAGGCAATTTTATCGGCTCAGACAGCCTTAAAACTGGCACAAGCTAGCGGCGAACACGAGGTTGCAGCGAAAATCAAGCAGTTGATTGAATTATATAAACAGAGGCTCGGGAAAAGGCGATAAGAGATAATATGACCTTTTTAAGAGCAGACTTTTCAAAGAGAGCTATTTAGTGTAAACTTGAGTTCAGTCTTTAAACTCAAGAACATTTTATATGACCTAATTGTCCGAGCATGGGTGTATCTTTTGTAATTGAATAAAAGGTTGGTGAATCGCGGATAGAGGGTTGAGCAAGTACGTATGCATGCAAAGTTAGATATACGCAGTATTGAGTCACCTGTCGCTTCGGAAATCTATATTACGGCGACACCTGGAGAGGATACGTCGGTTCATAACCAGGCACAGGAAATCTTCGATGGCATCCAGGATATAGTACGCTCGAAAAAGGCAGATATCCTCCAGGAGCGCATTTTTGCAAGCGCTGAAGCTATGGAGGCTTTAAAATCTGCGCGTATGCGAACATACGGTAATAGTGAATCCGATTTGACTCCAAGTTACTTAATTAGTGATGTGGGGACATCAGGGCCTATCGGTGAAGTACAGGTCTACGCGATCAGCAGTGATAGTAAACCAGAGGCTATTAGTGTTGACGGTTTTCGCTGTGGCAGGATTCTTCGATTAGCGGATCACACGATACTTACTCTGTCAGGTATATCAGCCGGTAAGTCCGGAAGGGCCACGACACAAGCACGGGCTATGCTGGAAAAGGCAGGGTCGGCATTGAAAAGGTTTCAATCAGACTTTCTCTCTGTTCCGCGGACATGGATGTGGCTTTGTGATATTCTAACATGGTATGACGATTTCAACCAGGTAAGGAATGATTTCTTCAAAGAGCGTGGGCTAATCGGCGAAGGGACACGTCAATCGATGCCGGCAAGCACGGGTATCGGGCTGTGTTCGGAGGACGGCAGCAAGTGCGCTATGGACCTGATAGCGGTGCTGGAACCGGCTGGCTCAACTGAGTATCTTGCGGCTGTGGGTAAGCAACAGTGTGCGCTGGAGTATGGCTCGGCGTTCTCACGAGCTTCACGAGCGATAACACCGGCAGGCCAAACAGTATTCGTCTCCGGGACCGCATCGATCGACGCCAACGGCATTACTACGAATATAGGTAACGCAGCAGCTCAGATAAATACTACGATAGAAAATGTGCGGGCTGTTCTTAAAGATATGCATGCAAAGGATGAAGATGTGGTGCACGCTGTAGCCTATTGTAAGACAACTGAAGTGGAACAGACATTCCGGGGGGTTAAGGACAATCTTCCTTGGCCTTGGGTGACGGCGATTTGCGATATATGCCGTCCTGACCTGTTGTTCGAGGTCGAAGTTACGGCTGTTATGGGCACAAAGACTCGATAGGTTACAGTTAGTTGGCCTTAGAGTTTTTCGCTGCTAACTGTATCGAGTACGAGCGGAGATTCCTATTAAAGATTGAGATATTGGAGCTTCGGCTGTGCGCGTGTCAGAGCCATGCCTTGGGTCAAAAACACGTCCGGGTGGTGAAAGGTGCTGGGAGTAATTTTCTTGCAATAGCTGCCTTTTGATTGTAAGCTAACCACCCATTGATAAAGGGGATTTTTCCCTTTGGATTTAGATTTGGTATTTGCTAAAATCGCTGCGACCAATCGATTTTCGATGTTTTGGCGGCGTAGCCAAGAGGCCTAAGGCGACGGTTTGCAAAACCGTTATTCGCCGGTTCGAATCCGGCCGCCGCCTTTTACGATAACCATCATATCTTTGCCAGGAAGCCGTCCGACATAAGGAATTACCAATGGTTCTTGGAATTCAAAAAGAACCCCTGGCGATAAGGAGGAAAAACTCTATTGCTTTAGTGCCCTATCGAGGTCTTTTATAATATCCTCGACATCTTCGATCCCGACGGCAAGTCTGAAAAGTGTATCGCTAATTCCTAATTCATATCGCTGCTTTCTTGTATATTCGTAATAACTAATTAGAGCAGGATGCGTGATAAGTGTTTCAACACCACCGAAGCTCGGCCCGATATAGCATAATTTTAAAGAATCGAGGAAACGTTTTGCGTTATTTAGGTTGCCCTTTATTTCAAATGTCACAACGCCGCCCCCTCCGGTCATCTGGGCTTTGGCTATTTTATAGTGGCGGTGACTTACAAGAAATGGATAGTAAACATTCTTGACCCGTGGGTGACTTTCAAGAAATCTAGCCACATTAAGAGCGGATTCGTTCTGCTTTTCAACACGCAAGGGAAATGTCTTGAGACCGCGTAATAAAAGGTAACAGCAATGAGGATCGATCAGGCCACCCATAGATTTATGTAGGTTACGGATTTTCTCAACGAGATCAGCTTTTCCAAGCACGGCTCCAGCCAGGATGTCGTTGTGGCCACCAAGGTATTTTGTGGCACTTTGCAATATGAGGTCCATGCCGAATTCGATTGGCCTCTGGTTGAAAGGCGTGCTAAACGTGCTGTCTATGAGTGTGAGGACGTTGTGTCGGTCTGCAATCTTCTTGATTTTAGCTAGGTCAAATATGTTCAAGTAAGGATTAGTCGGCGATTCAGAAAATATGAAGCGAGTGTTCTTTTTTATTGCTTTTTCCAGGATCTCATAATCGCCAAAAGGAACAATAGTACACTCTATGGCGAACTGCTTTAAATACGACCTGCAGAATTCGAGCGTCTTTTTGTAACTATCGTCAGTGATAACGATATGATCGCCCGACTGGACCAAGGAAAGAATGGTTGTAGTTATTGCGCTCATTCCAGATGTGAAAACTACGCAGGCCTCAGCCCCTTCGAGGTCAGCAAGGCGTGCTTCAACGATTTTTGCTGTTGGATTGCCATATCTGCCGTATTCGAAATGCTCCTTTCCCTTTTTGGTGTAGTCTTCGATATGTTTGGAGTCTCGAAACGTGAAGGTCGAGGTCTGAATAATCGGAGTTGTCAAAGAGTCAGCATATTTCCTTCTCGGCTCACCGGCATGTATTGCTCTGGTGGAGAGAGACTTGCCACACTTGCCGTATTTGTTTCTTGACGATTTGTGCATTATGTACTCCTTGCCTTACGAACAAGCAGTTCGATAAGTTTGATCTGCTTCACCTGACATTTCCGGCATTTTCTTTCATAAGTTGTCGGACTCAAAGCTATTTGTGAGGCCTCTTGTTTATCCTAAAAATACAACCAGTTCAAGGAAATTCTCTTATCACTAAATTTCCTGCCGTCACGTTACTCTTGGCAGAGAAAAACGCTACTGTTATGGAATCAGTCTGGCACCGGATGGCGGAACGTTTGGCGAGATTGTCCGTGGCCTTGACAAGAGCTTTCTCAACGGACCTGACACAGGCGGATTCGAGACGCTCAGCAAGGAGGATGCCATTGCTGCTCTACGTAGCCATGAACAGGAAGGTCTCTGGTAGAAAATAAGCAGGCTGCACGCATGTCAACTCGTGAACAAGATTGGTCTTACCCGTCCCTGACAGACTCAGGATAAATCCAACTGCTGCTATCGGGATAAAGTTTATAAAGGCGGAGACTGATTGTTATGCACCCTTTACCTGCATCTTTATCGAGTATAAAGAAGTCTGAGCCGTTATAAAGAGCGTTTGTTTGTCTTCGCCGCCGAAGGTAACATTGGCTGGTCGCTCCGGAAGCTCAATTTCCTGGATTTTCTCACCCTTCGGATTATAGATTGCAACTACTCTTGTAGTCAGGTATATATTTGCCTGATTATCGATTGTCATTCCATCGGAACCTTCCGGGGCGAAGATCTTCTTGTTCGACAAAGTACCATCGCTGTTGATAGTGTAGACAAAAGTTTTACGACCAGCATGGTCGGCAACATAAAGCAGTTTGCCGTCAGGCGTACCTATGACTCCATTGGGCCTAACCATATCATCGATAACACGGATAACTTTTTCGTGGTCCGGCGTAAGGTAATAAACATGCTCTCCATCCTGCTCCATACCATCTTTCGAACCATAACGCGGATCAGTAAAATAGACGCCTCCGTTGGGATCAATCCACAGGTCATTAAGGCTGTTAAACTTTTTGTCTTGATATTTATCCGCCAGTACTGTTACTTGGCCATTTGGGTCAATGGACACCAATTGTCGCCCACCTCCTTCACAGGCCAGAAGATTGCCTTCTTTATCGAAGAAAAGGCCATTAGCACCCCTTGAGTCTTCGCGAAAAGTTGAGAGCTTGCCATCAATAGACCATTTGTGAATCCGATTGTTCGGAATGTCTGTGAAGTAAACATTGCCTTCGGCATCAGCGGCCGGTCCTTCTGTAAACCTAAACCCGCCGACAAGCTTTTCCACTTTCGCACCATCTGCCGTGACACTTGCCTTTTGAGCGCCATAGCTCGTTACTACTGCTACCAACAAGATTATCAAACTATACAATTGCCTGTTCATCTTAAGTCTCCTTTCATTGTTAATTGAGTAAAGGATATAATCAGTCAGGTTGATTAGAGATACCTGATTTGTCGTCCTTCACTTCATATCTTTCGAGAGGCTCTGCTATATGCCAGATATTTCGTCCTGCCAAATCACGGCTATCATCTCTCGATCAGTGTTTCATCGACCTTTATGCCGAAATGTCGGCCAGCCTTTTCGATGTGGGCTAACACCTTGTCACCCAGCTTGAGCGTCGTAATTGAAACTGCCTTACCATTCGGGTTTACTAAGCGAATGGTTTCTGCATTCTGCATAACCAGGCTTATAGGTTGGCCCTCCACCTCAGCCTCGATAAGCATCATGGGACGCTTCTCTATTTTGTTTCTGCCGAGGTATGCTATTTGACTTTTACCCTGGAAGGTGACTAGCATAACCTCGTCACCTGCTTTCAAATCTGCCAGATACTTCGTTTTGCCGCCAGGTGTCAGCGTATATGCGTGCACAGCTCCAGCGTTAACGCGGAACGGGCGGGACGCAACATACGGATTATCGATTGATTCAGAATGCACAAGGAAAAAGCCGCTGGCGGTGTTACCCACGAGCATGCCTTCACCAAGACCCATCTGCGTACATGTATCCAGACAGGCTCGGTCGCCCATGCCAAGCTGCTTTGTGACGGTGACAGTAGCTATGACCAAGGGGACTTTGTCGCTTATGCCTTGAATAATCTCAGCGGTCTTTTTGATTTCATTTACATTGGTAGTGTTCAGCAGGACGCCATCGACACCCTTTTCTAATATCTCGACCATGAGTTTGGCTTGCTCAGAATTTTCAACCTGTACAATAATATTCTTGCCGCGACGAGCAAGAAGATTCTCGATTGGGATAATCGTCCAGTCGAGCATTCTAAGAACGACAGTTCTTTCGGCTGGCACGGCTGCGGCTTTGTCTTCATCTTCTTTGCCGGCTATATCTATAAAATCGATATCGATTCCGGGCTTCAGATCACCGTCTTTTTCAACTGTCTTGATTTTGCCAAACTGCCGAACGGTTCCACTCTGGCCATCCGGCAGCACGAGAACCTCAGCACCGCTTTCCAGCGCAGCTATCGCGATTTCCTTTTTGTACGGAATAACATTTACCCATAGTTTCTTCATTTCTCTTGCTCCAGAGTTTCGTTACCTTTTGAAAACGGGTTTGTCAGCAAGATTTAACGTTAATTAGCGAGGTCTGTCAATAGATTTGCGATTGCTAAACGAAATGTTTTAATCATTCACCCTTTATAAATTTTATTCCGAGCGTAGTAGTGGGACTTGTCCTGCTTGTCCTCCGAAGCTTCTGCGAAGGTGGGAGCTTAGTTGAAGGGGTGATGACCGGATTTTATCCGCAAGAGCCCTTCGTAGCTTTATGCGAAGAACGGGCGAAGGCGGACTTGCCCCGAAGGACTACCATCGGCCGCACGGGTTCATGCTGAAATAGACTTTTTTGTCTGAACTCGTTTGTGTTTTACGCCGATTAAACCATCAATCGATAAATCCTCATCTATCGAAGGCCAATGTATCCCGTATCCCGATGACGAAATCTCATATTTCTCTCTCTCGGCATTTGACGCATTAGCAAGCCTTTTGGAAATATTAGCTAAAGGGAAAGTATATTCTTTACCATCAACTTTTAAGGTAAGTCTTTTTTTGACAAAAGATACTTTTTCAATTTTGTGACATTTATTCATCACTTAACCTCTCTTTGAAACCTGTTCCATTCCTGCTCGATGAATTCAAAATATTCAAAAATGATCTTCTTCACATCTCGTTTATCCTTATTATTCATATTATAGCTGTATGCTTCTTCAAGAGCAAAATTATTTTTATCCAACCAATACTTACATTCTTTTTCAGCCTTCTGACAATGAATGTGGATCGGCTCATTCTTTTCATTTGAGTAAAAGAAAAATCTCCAGCCCATCACGAATAAGATAGTCGGCATAAAATTCGTTCTCCCTATCAAAAAGGAATCCCGACAGGATTGTGCACCCTATCGGGATATAAATCCTTGCGATGACCTACTCTCGCCGCAAAGCGACTATCATCGGCCGCAAGAGCTTATCCTGTTTTTGTCTGGAAGGCATTTTATTTATCTATACGCGTCTTTGCGATGCCTCACAGCGATTATATATATTAGCTTTTTACGGTCATCTACTGCATAGATAACCCGATAAACACCAATCCTAATTCGCCATAAATTTCCCTTGCCCTGCAGTTCAACACACTTGTGAGGCCTCGGATTCTGAGACAAGTTTTCAATCTTTGGGAATATCCTGTTGACAGTTGTAGCATCCAGAGCTTCCAATTCCTTACGTGCTGACCGTGCAAAGGTTATGGTATACTCAGCCATTCAATTTTCCCGCACGACGCAAACGTTTTTTCACGGAATTGAGTGATTCGCGAGGTTCTCTACGCCGTTGATGAGCGAGTAAATTATCGTAAAAATCTTCCCATACATCGGCGTATCTGCTTAGATCGATAATGACCGCAGATTTAGAACCCTTGTCGTCGATAACAAATTGAATACCGCTCATAAAAAACCTCTAAATTAGTTACATAGATTTGTCAAACCCGTACTCTATTAGTGTAAATCCTGTGTTAATCTGTGTCAAATAAAATGAAGTACAGAAGAAAACCCCGATGATTTTCACCATCGGGGCTTATAACTCCTGCTTGTCCACCGTAGCCAATGGCGAAGGCGGGGCAATGACTGGATTTTACCCGCCTAAGGCGGACTCGGCCAAAACGATAGGGGTGTTTGCACACCGTTTTTCTTCGTAAGGGCAATTAACCTTTCAGTACCTCATTGGCTTCTGCAATGCTTGCGCCATTGTGAACCATCTTAGATAGGGCCTTGACAATCTTGTCAGGCGTTGTGTGCTGAAATGCGTTTCGGCCGATCGATAGGCCAGCAGCGCCGGCTTTCAAAGCACCCTCGACCATCTTGAAGATATCGTCGTCGCTTCCCATTTTTGGCCCGCCAGCTATTACAACCGGCACAGGACAACCATTGACTACCTGCTTAAAGGTCTCAACACTTCCCGTATAAGGAACTTTTACAATATCAGCACCGAGTTCCGCGCCGACTCTTGCGGCGTGTTTGACGTTATTGACGTCGAATTCGTCTTTAATCTTTGGCCCGCGCGTGTACATCATCGCCACAAGTGGTATCTGCCACCGTGAACACGAGTCGCTAACCAGGCCCAACTGCCGCAGCATCTCCTTGTCTGTCTCAGCCCCGAGGTTTATGTGGACAGAAACAGCATCGGCGCCAATCTTTATCGCTTCTTCAACGGTGCATACAAGCTCCTTCGCATTTGGATCAGGGCTTATTGAAGTGCCCGCTGAAAGATGGACAATGAGGCCGACATCACGACCTGTACCTCGATGACCTGCTCGCACCATTCCTTTGTGCATCAAGATAGCATTTGCCCCGCCTGCCACTACCTTACTCACTGTATCTCGCATATCCTCAAGCCCAGCAATGGGGCCAACCGTGACACCATGATCCATAGGAATAATCACTGTCCTGCCGGAATTTCGGTCGATTATTCTTTCAAGTCTTATCTTCTTACCAATCATAACCAAACCTCCAATTACGTAATAATGGTAGCATAATCTACCCCTGCTTAGTTGAAATGCAAGGAAAAAACGTGATTATTCATCTCTGTATTTTCAAAGAACATGTCATAAGCACTCTTGCATAGGTCAAGTAAGGCGCTCTTATCTTTTTAAAGAGCCTAGACCGCATCTTGCCACTTTTCAAACTCTATTTCCTACGATTTTATAAGTCCTATATTACCGCTAGTCATCGTACTGCCTTACGAACCAGTGTAAGATAAATATTTTTGCACAGAATCAACCTATAAAATGTCGTAAATTTATACTAAGATGCTGAAAATTCAAAATTTTCACTATTTTTCTCATGGTATAAAGCCAAAATGATCGAATATATATGGGTTACGCACAGCACACTTTCAATTGTGCTGATCTCGGTAATTTTAAATAGTGTAATCCGTTGCCCCGCACTGGATTATGGCTGAGCTTGAAATTATCAGGCTATCTGGACTCATTGGCCAAGACTAATGTGGGAATAACTGAAAGGAAATAAAAAATGCCGACGAAAGAGCTTAAAAATAGATGCCTTAATATGCAACAAATTCGGACTAAAGCAAGAGGGCTTGGTATAACGCCCGGAAAAATGAAAAAGGTTGACCTTGTTCATGCCATTCAAACGGCAGAAGGTAATGTGCCCTGCTATGGAAGGTCAGGTGGGCAATGTCCATACATCGACTGTTGCTTTATGGACGACTGCCTCAAGATTAAACTGTAATCTTCACTTGATACTGGCATGATATTCTTGCAGTGATTGTACCTGTGCTTCTTGATTTCGACTGGCAGCGATCCCTTTCACTGCCGCCGCTGCTGCTGCTGTCGTTGTGATATAAGGAATCTTGTGTTTAACTGCTGCCTTACGGATATACGAATCATCGTATTTGCTTAACTTGCCAGCAGGAGTGTTGACTATAAGCTGAACCTCTCCATTCGTTATTGCATCTATAATGTTTGGACGTCCCTCATGCATCTTGAGAATACGCTCAGCGTTTACACCGTTGCTTTTCATAAATCGATAAGTTCCATCGGTTGCCTTAATATGAAAACCAAGTTGGCTGAATTCGTGTGTCACCCGTAATGCAGAATCTTTATCACGATCGTTCACAGTAACCAACACTGTTCCCTGCAAGGGCAGATTCTGCTTTGCAGCTTGCTGGGACTTGAAGAAGGCAAGGCCAAACGAATCAGCCATCCCCAGCACCTCTCCGGTCGATCGCATTTCTGGACCCAGAAGGGGGTCTACCTCGGGAAACATATTGAATGGAAATACCGCTTCCTTGACGCCAAAGTGTGGAATCGACCGCTGCCTGATATTCAGATCAGACAGCTTCTTGCCCAACATAAGCTGTGTTGCAAGCCGGGCCATAGAGACATTACATACTTTTGAGACCAGAGGCACTGTCCGTGAAGCCCGCGGGTTGGCCTCAAGAACGTAGACCGTGTCGTTTGCTATCGCATACTGAATGTTCATTAGACCCACTACATCCAGTTCTATTGCGATCTTTCTCGTAAACTCACAAATCGTGTCTATGTGTCTCTTTGGTATGCTCACAGGGGGAATAACGCAGGCCGAGTCACCGGAGTGTATACCAGCAAGCTCAATATGCTCCATAACAGCGGGAATAAAGGCGTCAGTGCCGTCGGCAATCGCATCAGCCTCAGTCTCAATAGCATTTTCCAAAAATTTGTCTATAAGGATTGGTCTTTCAGGCGACACTTCTACCGCTGCAGCTACATATTGTCTTAACATCTCTTCATCGTGAACAACCTCCATTGCACGTCCGCCGAGGACGTATGAAGGCCTGACCATAAGCGGATAACCGATGCGCTGAGCAATTGCAAGAGCTTCAGCTTCACTACTGGCCATGCCGGATTCAGGCTGAGGGATACCGAGCTTTCTCATCATCTCACGGAAGCGGTCGCGGTCTTCGGCTAAATCTATCGTCTCCGGCGATGTACCGATTATTTTAACGCCTGCCTCAGCCAGTTCGTTGGCGATGTTCAACGGCGTCTGACCACCAAATTGAACTATGACACCTTCAGGCTTTTCCTTTTCATAAATGCTCAAAACATCTTCAACAGTTAGTGGCTCAAAGTACAGTTTATCCGATGTATCATAATCAGTTGAAACGGTCTCAGGATTACAGTTCACCATTATCGATTCGTATCCCTCGTCGCGAAGCGTAAAGGCCGCGTGAACACAGCAATAGTCAAATTCAATTCCCTGGCCAATACGGTTAGGTCCACCGCCGAGAACCATTATTTTGCGTCTTTTACTTGCTCCTACGATGTCGGGTGCATTGTATGTCGAGAAATAATAAGCTGCGTTTTCTACGCCGCTTACCGGAACGGGCTCCCAGCCTTCAACGACTCCAAGAGAGCTGCGATGCTTGCGGACTTTGGCTTCCGGTACACTAAGTAATTTAGATATATACTTATCTGCAAAGCCATCTTTTTTAGCCTGGATCAGAAGCTTATCAGGAGGCATTTTGCCCTTATATTTTAGAAGCTTTTGTTCTAGCGCGACAAGTTCAGACATCTGCTCGATGAAGTAGTGTTTGATGCGGGTCTTATCATAAAGACTCTGTACATTAGCACCCTTGCGTAGTGCCTCATACATAAGGAATTGGCGTTCACTTGAAGGCCATGTCAGACGTTGCATCAGCGCATCCAGCGAAAGCTTGTTGAAATTCTTGGCAAAACCCAGACCGGATCGGCCGATCTCCAATGAGCGAATCGACTTTTGAAAAGCCTCCTTGTAGTTTTTGCCGATACTCATCACCTCGCCCACAGCTCGCATCTGTGTCCCTAGTTTGTCCTCGACGTCTTTGAACTTTTCAAAGGCCCACCGGGAGAATTTCACAACTACATAGTCTCCAGAAGGTGTATATTTCTCGAGTGTCCCATCCCTCCAATAGGGTATCTCATCCAGAGTAAGTCCTCCTGCAAGCAGTGAGGATACAAAAGCAATTGGAAATCCTGTTGCCTTTGAGGCAAGCGCTGATGAGCGTGACGTTCTTGGATTAATCTCGATTACCACAACGCGCCCCGTCTCAGGGTCGTGCGCGAATTGGATATTAGTGCCGCCTATAACTTCAATGGCATCTACAATGTCGTATGAGTATTTTTGAAGCTGTCTTTGCAGCTCCGGGGCTATTGTAAGCATGGGAGCCGTGCAATATGAATCTCCAGTGTGCACACCCATAGGGTCCACATTTTCAATAAAGCACACAGTAATCTTTTGCCCCTTAGCGTCTCGAACAACCTCCAGCTCCAGCTCCTCCCATCCGAGCACAGATTCTTCCACAAGAATCTGTCCCACCAAGCTTGCGGACAGGCCCCGGCTGGCAACCGTACGCAGCTCCTCAACGTTGAACACTGCACCGCCGCCCGTACCGCCGAGTGTATAGGCAGGTCGAATAACAACAGGATAGCCGAGGTCTTCGGCTATTCTCTCAGCCTCTTCAACGTTGAATGCCGCCTTACTTCTGGGCATATCGATCCCGAGCTTGTTCATGGTGTCTTTGAATATAACGCGGTCCTCGCCTCGCTCGATAGCGTCAACCTCCACACCAATGACTTTAACACCGTATTTTTTCAGCACACCTGCGCGTGCGAGTTCAGAGGAAAGATTAAGGCCGCTCTGTCCACCGAGGTTGGGCAATATTGCATCCGGCCGCTCTTTTTCGACGATTTTAATCATCGTCTGCAAATCGAGCGGCTCAATATACGTCACATCCGCCGTTCCAGGGTCGGTCATGATGGTAGCTGGATTAGAATTGACCAGCACAATCTCATAGCCCAGCTTTCGGAGTGCCTTACATGCTTGAGTACCTGAATAATCAAACTCGCACGCTTGGCCAATGATGATCGGCCCTGACCCAATGATCATCACCTTTTTTATATCCGTTCGCTTTGGCATTGTTACAGCCTCCTGTCTTTCTTGCGACTAAAGTACGTAATACCTCCTGACGCCAATATGTTGCGGCGGATTAGACTATATGAGACCTGACCTGTCAAATGATAAAACTGCTGCCCACGACATAAGTGCCAAGTATCATTGGCCAAAAACTTTTGACTTGCCTGCAGATAGTAAGATTAGACTTCGATGTTGATATTATTATTGGGCAGAAGAAAACTTGACTTGTGTTCCATGATTAAAGAGAAGCAGCATTGTTTTTATGCGATTGCCTTTATAGAGCGGTATGCTCTGTTTAAAACCTGAAAAACTGTCATTCCGAGCGAGGCGAAGCCGAGTCGAGGAATCTGTTTTTAGTGGATTTCTCCACTCCGCGTCCCTAAGGGACGCTTCGGTCGAAATGACAACCTACCTTTTCAACAGAGCCAGAGCGGTAGAAAAAGATGTGTTGCACTCTGAAGAGATGACTTTCTATGCCCATAAGAATGTAAATGAAACGGCGTATCGGATCACAGGCATAATATCCAATTGTTAAACTTGTGACTGTCGGGGACAAGTGCGGCAGCTTTGCGCCAGAGAAAAACACAGGCTATTGTCCCCGACAGTCCATCTCCCTTTTAACTACATGCTTTCTGGCTCCGGCTCATTGGGCTCATTAGGTTCTTCGCCTTGGCTTATCAACATATAGCAAAAACCATAAACCTCAGGCTCCGGCTCGTTAGGTTCGTTAGGTTCCTCAGCTTGGTTTATCGCTGTATAGCAAAAACTGAATATCTCCGGTTCAGGCTCGTTTGGTTCGTTTGGCTCCTCAGCGAGGTAAATGTAGCCTTCGCCACAGCTTAACTCAGCCGCCCAGCCGACCTGTTGACACAGCAAAAATAAAAGCACGAGGAATAGTACGACAACCGTTATACTTAGAACTAACCGTTTCATCTCTTTCTCCATAATAATAAGTGGGTACTACTATTAAGCTATTCTACTTCTCTCAGTCCCCATTTATCAAACTCCTTCGGCATAAGTATCTTGCTTCGGCTTGATAACTATCGGGCTCGTAATACCGCTTGGCAACATTTTATCTTCCTCAGGTGTAATGCCTATCACCCCAATATCTCCTAATTCGGTGGTTTCTGAGCCTCCATCATCTAAAGTGGCACCAATATTCGTCACATATCCTGAGCTCCACTGCGTCGTATCACACATCGAAATAATCGTTCCGTATATTTGTGCATTGCCGCGCACATCGACGATTCCGCCAACAATCGCACCTGTGAGTACGTTATTGTCACTTTGCTCGGGATTTGTATTTCCGAGATTCACGTTGAAATGTGGTGCGAGGATGGTGGCTTCTTGAATATCCGATGTGTTGTCAAATGTAGCTTCACCGGTAAAATAGAGACAATTATACTGCCATTTAAGAACCTGCGGCACATCAGTTACTATCACGCCATTGAAAGTGCAATTCTCGAAACGGACATTATTGTAATTAGAGCTGCCACTTTTACTGCAGTCGATATACAGGATACTTTCAAAGGTACAGTTTCTAAATAGTGCATTACGGTTGTCGGCAAGATGCGCATCGGTAAAGGTCTGGTTTTCATATACATGGCGGTCAAGCTCTCTGCTTGACCATGATTTTGGCTGGGTATAGTCACCAGCGGCATGTGGGAAGTATTCAGTCTCCCGAAGCTCGCTCGGGCAAGACGGTATATCAGTTAGGCCATCATTATAGAGGTCGGTATCGTAGTCGGATATATCCATTCCAGGTATGTCCTCGTAGGGTTGCTCGTAGTTGATCCCTTCGTGGTATGCTTGTACCTCGTCATCCGGGCCGTAATAACGATCCTCGTAGTTGCTGCCCAGCGGATCGCCATTTATATCGATCGGATTACCGTCCTCATCGAGTGTTTCTAACTGATAACCATGATCTTGGATGTCATCCAGCGTTAATACTGTATTGATGGTGCCAAGCACCGCAGAATCGCTGGTCATGTTATATGGCGATATTTCAGGCCGATCCCACGTGCTGAAGATGTCTCCGTGAATCGTCGTTTCACCGGTGAGCCACATTCGACCTCGACTGGCAATGGCATAGGTTAAAACCTCGCTGTCTTTTGTAACCTCCATATCCATTCTGATCTTCCTTACAACCTCGCCTTCGCTGCCAATGGACTCCATCTTTATTGTATGAGGATCGGAGTCATATCTATAAAACCTAACTGCAAAGTCAACGTTTGCAACACCGAAACTCGTCGCCGACGTAACAACCTGGTCCCCGCTGTCAACCGAATCGGTGAAGCGGGTAGATTCGCTCACCCACTGTCCACCCAAAGGATGTTCCTGGAGATGATCGCAGAGATTAGCCCAGACCACATCTGCTTGATCATTGGTGACGGTGTTAGAGCTGGTTTCTTCCAGGGTAACTGTTGAAATGATGTACCTCGCACACTCGAGGCCGGATTGAGCCGCCAGCAGTGCGGTATTCACCTTGTGCTGATTCGATGCAATCTGTGTGTTTGTTCCGGATAATGTCGCCATCGACACAGCCAGCGCAGAAAAAACAACCACGAAAATCATCGAAATAATTAGCACAACGCCACGGTGTCGCTGGCTGGTCGAGCGCTTCGTAGAGGACATCTTCTCCCCCTAACGAAAAAGAGACGCTTTGCAGGATTGTAAATAATAACTTCTATATGCCCAATAAAGTATAAAAAATGTATCGCTTATTGACAAAGTTGTATGAGTAAAAAAGTACACTATATTGCAAAATCATTACATGTAAACGTAAAGTTGCCGTGGAGTGCTATACTGAAAGTCAAATGCTGTGGGTGATTAATAAGGTGAATATAGGAAAATTGACCATGTTTAAATTGGCACGCCTTAAAGAGCCATCTCACAGTATGAACCAGGATCATACTCTAATACTATCTCCGGCACAAATCCGGCTGGTACTTCGTCAATACCGGTGCGGTTGAAGTAAAGATCGCTGTTACCTGTTATGGTCATCTCTTCATTGGAATAGTTAATTATTGAGCCATTCACTATTCCCCCCGCGTTACCAAAAAATTCGATACCATTGCCAGCAATCGCACCACTAAGCGAGTCGAAGTTTCCTCCGAACGATAATTTAAAACCAGGAGCCATTAAGAATGTCCCAGTCTCATCTCTGATATCTGCAAACTGCTCTTCTTCCGGCAGTTCCGTAACTGGCAGGCTTACAACATTACCGGTGAAACTTATTTGATTCGCTCCCGAGTTGTCTGTCCAATCGCCATCGCCTACTACTATACCGATTACATCTGTATTTCCCGTGAACACTACAATGTTTGGTGTTTCAACGAAAATGACACCTTTTAACGTAACATGACCTGAAAAAGTGGGATTAGTCTCAGCCAGGATTCTTACATTTTCAAAGGTTGCATCTGCGCTCGTGTTCGTGTTCGAATCAACTACTCCCGTTACAAAAGACTCAAAGTATCCTGGGTCTGGTTCAGGAAATTCAGTGGGTGGAACACCAAAATCAACATGATTGTCTATAGCGTCCTGGCCTGTCTCACCGCCTATACCTGCTTGGCCTCCCTGCAAATCTACATAAGCGCTGGGATTGACTATGCTGACATCTCCTGCTATCTGCGAATTGCCTGTTATCGACAATGCTAATAACGAGTCTTCACTCTCAATGTACACACTCGACTCAACGGACACATTGACGCCATCAAGTTCAACATTTCCGGTTAGCGACAAGGGTCCTTTACTGGCAACCCCGAAGTCGAACACTGTGTGTGCTCTCATTCCAAACACATAGTTAACCCTTATCGTCCGGCTAATAGAGCCATATGTGCCTGTAACGTCTACTTGCACCGTGTCATTGTCGATTTGCGTAAGTACAGCAGAAAAGCTTCGTCCAGTTACAGAGTCGAGCGTGACGCTTGGAATGGTCAGGGCTGGATTGTCATACGAGATAGTAATATTAGAAATGCTGTCGCTGCTAAGTTCGCTCTGTAGAGAGCTTACTATTTGATTCAGCCTCTCACTGTCTAGCGTTGTACCTGGAATTGAAATGCGACTCATCCAATAGCGGACCACCTCAAGCCCAGATTCGGCACAGGCTCTTGCGCTATCCACCTTACGCTGGTTCTCAGCAATCTGCACATTCATACCTGACAGCGCCGTCATACTTACCGCCAGAGCACTGAATAAAAGCACAAAGATCATTGATATGATAAGCGCAGCGCCTCTGCGCCTTAGGGATGTACATTTCCTTGCGGATTTCATGATCTCCCCGATTAAATTGTGTGCTTTTGGGAGGGTAGCTTGTTACTTCTCTGTGCTAATTAAAGTATAAAGACCACCATCCTAACATGCAAAGACTCAGACCTATGTAAAACAATTATATATCTATAAGTCTCATAAGAAGTGCCTTAATAACTTAAAAAATTGAACTACTAAAAAAATTATTTGCGCTCTGCGAAATATGAGCTGCGAGCGAACGGTGAAGAGATCACCCAGGAAAAACCCAGTTCATGCGCTCTTTGCTCCCACCAATCAAACTTCTCAGGCTGGATATATTCGACAACTTCAAGCGATTCCTTTGAAGGTTTTAGATATTGGCCGATCGTGATTCTATCGCAGCCCACTTCACGGAGGTCCTTCAAGACCTGCTCAACTTCGGCATTAGCCTCTCCCAGGCCGAGCATAATTGAGGATTTAGTCTGGATATTATTATAGTTTTCTTTAGCCATTTTGAGCAGGTTTAAAGACCTTTCATATTCTCCTCCTGCTCTGGCAATACGATACAGCGATGGTACTGTCTCAACATTGTGCGCAAACACAAAAGGAAGCACCTCTCGCAGCTTCTCTATCGCCTGAGCCTGGCAGTTACGGAAATCAGGCGTCAATATCTCAAATCTTAAATCGGGACATTGGCGTCTTACAGCTTTAATACAATCACGAAAATGACTGGCACCTCCATCCGGCAGATCATCACGATTAACACTTGTTATCACAAGATATTTTAGCTTAAGCCTCTTTGTCAACTCAGCCAACCGCCCAGGCTCATTCGGATCCGGACGTTTGGGCCTGCCTGTGGCTACAGAACAGAATTTGCAGTTACGTGTACAGACCTTGCCCAGGATAAGAACCGTGGCTGTCCCTCTCGACCAGCACTCGCCTCGATTCGGACAATTCGCGTTGTTGCAGATTGTCTCCAGATGCAACGAACTCAAAATTCTCTCAACTTCATTAAAAGTCTGACTGGTAGATAAAGGTCTTCGTAGCCAGTACGGCAGTCGTTGGGCTTTCTTGCCTGTGTTTTGCATCTTGTATGTTGTTGTTCTCTTTGAAGTTTGATTTGTCATTTTACATTTTTATTTTTGATTTTTTATCTTCTTTCTGACCAAGGTGTTCCGTTAGTATCTGGGCAAGTTTCTTTTTGACTCTATCCGTTTCATGTCTTATGCCGGTTTCTTTTAGAACCGATGTCATTTCGACATCGTCAAGTCCACAAGGTACTATCAAATCGAAAATGCTCAAATCGTTTTGGATATTTATTGCCATACCATGATACGTAACACCTCTCGATACCCTCACGCCTATCGAGGCGATTTTTTTCGTCGCTCGCTTCTCGTCGCTTGTCGCTCGTTGGTTCCTTTCTAATGTGTCTTCTGGGCAGCACTTAGTGATCCATAGGCCCGGAAAGCCATGTCGTCTGTTGGCTCGTATACCAAACTGCACCAGCAATTCTATACCGATTGCTTCAAGTTCTCTTATATATTCGCTGATTCCCAGGCCCATTTCGTGCAGATTCAGAATCGGATAAAAGACTAATTGGCCAGGATTATGTGCCATTGTTCCTCCACCCCTGCGAATCTCCACGACATCGATGTCCAATCTGGCAAGTTCCTGTCGGCTAACAACTAATCTGTTTGCGCTTTGTCTAGCGCCGAGTGTAATAGTAGGCCGATGTTCAACAAGCAATACTGTGTCTGATATCTCGCTAATACGGCGTCTCTGGTGTAACTCATGTTGTAGCTGCAAAATCTTTCTATAGTCAGCGAGTCCACAGTCAAGAAAACATAAGGCAGCAGTTTCGCATTTTTCGGTAGTTAATAGCATGATTTCTGTTCCATGAGCATTTCTTCGAGTATCTCAGCGGCATCCTGCACTATCTTAGGACAGACTGTTGAGAACAGGTCCTTCTCACTTGCGACTTTGTAGCCCTCGGCTGTGCTTATATCACAGTCAATCAAATCTTTGCAAGTGATACTGTCGTTGCGGTCCTTGAATTTCTTTGCAAATTTTCTGATAAGCTTGTAAGTATTTAGCTTTGCCTCGTTGTCAGAAGTACGATCGCTTCCATACTTAAGTCCGAGCACCATAAATGCGCCCGTTACAACACCACAGGTTTCAGCCATTGCGCCCATTCCACCACCAAAGCCCGAGCCCAACTTCAGGCCTTGCTCACGCGATAAGCCAAACTGCTCGCCATAAGTTGCGACCATCGATTGTGAACAGTTAAAACCTTGCTTGAAAAGCGAAACAGCCTGATCTGCTTTTTTACTCATATCTCCACCTAAATATTTTCACTGCTTGACTTTTTCTTTACGGTTTTATCACTTCACGCATTGGGGCTATTGATACCAGTAAAACTAATGTTAATAGAAATTGTTCTGATTTGTCACTCCTGCGCAAGCAGCGCCGTAGGACGTCCTGGGGAGAGTCCAGAAAACGTCATTAAAATGACTGGATTCCCGCCTTCGCGGGAATGACATTGTTGCTCTATGCTTCTTGTGTTTTATCATTATTTATGCAGGAATCAATAAAGGCCTCGTCGAGGGCATCTTTGATGGTTTCCGAGACAGTCGGATGAGGGAACGTTATCTTGGAGATATCCTCAGTCGTACCAATAAGGGTTCTGGCAAAAGCTATAAACTCTGTGACTATATCGCCGACCATCGTGATGCCCACGATTCTGTCTGTAGCCTTTTCACGTATCACGTGGACCTGGCCCGCGGTCTGATTATGTGCAACGCTTCTGGGATTTCCCTTGAAGAAACCTTTACCTACAGTGACATCAAGACCCGCGTTTGCACATTCCTGTTCTGACTTACCTACCGATGCAACTTCAGGAAAGGTAAAAATAACACGAGGCACTAATGAATAGTCAAACATCTTATCGCTTCCACCCATAATGTTGACAGCAGCAACTTCTCCTTCGGCGAATGCACCGTGAGCAAGAAATGTTGTGCTGATAGCATCGCCGATGGCGTAAACTCCAGGGATATTGGTCTCGAATTTTTCGTTTACTGCTATGGCAGTGCCATTCAATTCAAGTTTAAGAGCTTCGATACTCTGCTTATCCATCAGAGGTCTTCGTCCAACACAAACGAGGACCTTTTCAGCTTCGATTGTCTGACCATTTTCGAGAATAGCTTTCGCAGGTATCGAAGTTTTATCGACTGAAGCAACTCTTTGGCTGGTGATTAAGTTGATGCCAATTTTTTTGAACTGACGCTCTATGATTCTGCTGACCCAGTCATCTTCCATAGGAACCACTCGAGGTAGAGCTTCTACGATTGTTACTTTCGTGCCCATCGCGGCGTAAACGCAAGCCATTTCACAGCCGATCACACCCCCGCCGACGATGAGCATTGATTGCGGTATTTCCGGCAGGGAAAGGGCTTCTTTACTGCTTATGATAGTCCGGCTATCAAACGACATGTTTGGCAGCTCAATTGGTTCTGATCCGGGTGCGATGACGATTTTGTCAGCCCTGATGTCGGCTTTGCCAAAATCGGTTGTAACCTGGATTTTGTTCGGGGTCAGGATTATCCCATAGCCCTGAATAACGTTCATCTTTAGTGTCTTCGCCGTTCCTTCCATCGCCTTTCGAAAACCAGCAACGATAGTTTCTTTTCTTTGCTGGATGTTTGGCCAATTCGGCGTAGCCGAATCAATATCAATACCCATTTGCACTGCATTTTTTGCCGAAAGCAACGCGTGGGCCGAAGCGAGCAGTACCTTTAACGGCACGCATCCCCAGTTTAGGCATGTCCCTCCAACATATTCTCTCTCTATTACCGCTACCGAGGCACCTTTCTGAGCGCACCGCCTTGCCACTCTGAAGCCTCCAGGACCCGCGCCAATTACAGCCACGTCAAAATGTTCTGCCATCGTCTCGGCTCCTTTCTTTGCTCATCGTAAAAGTCTTGCCCGCCCTTAATATAACGCAGAAATGCAAAAATTGAAACCTTACTTTTTGCTGCTTGGAAAACCCTACCAAATCAACTCGAAAATATAGAGATGGCTTGGACAATTGCACTGTTATTTGTTTTCGATGCTGGTATGTGCGGCGTCAAACATACGCACCGAACCTTGGTCGAGTTGAAGAATGAGTCCCTTTTTCGGATCTATGCCGACGCAGTTGCCAGTAAACCTTTTGCCGTTATATAACAACGTCAATCTATGGCCTAATAGGGTGCTTTGTCTACGCCATTGGTCCGTTATTTTGTTTTCGTTATTCTGTGCGACTTCAATCCACTCATCCAGTGAGCTGAGCAGTCTTTTAGCCAACGAAATTCTGTCGCAAGTTGACCCGCTCTCAATGTCGATGCTTGTTGCTGCTGGTTGTAGCTCAGCAGGAAAAGAACTCTTTTTCTGGTGGCAGTTGATACCGATACCGATGATATAAGCTGTGCGATTAGCAGCCCTTTTTGATTCGAGCAAAATACCGGCTATTTTTTTGCCATTTACGATTATGTCGTTCGGCCATTTGATTTTTGCATCATATTTGCCCACTTTGCCCAGCGCATCAGCAACTGCTACAGCGATTGTCAGTGACATTAGCTCACTATTAATTTCGCAATCGGTTAAAATGATCGAGCAGAGAATACTATCTGCATAATAGCTATGCCATCTTGTACCTGCTCGACCGCGACCAGCGTTTTGTTCTTCGGCAAAAATTACCAGCCCATCGTTGTTTTTGTTCTTTGCGTACTCTGTTGCTATATCGTTTGTGCTTGACGTAGACTTGTATACGAGAACTTTTTTGCCGATGCGCTTGGTTATTAGATTTGCTTGTATTTTGTCAGGATCGAGTAAATCCTCTTTCGACATGGCTTGTATTACCTATCAAGTGCAATATCAACAGCAGTAGCCGAATGAGTAATCGCACCTACCGCGATTCTGTCAACACCGCATTGAGCGATAGCTGAGACGTTGGTTAGAGTGATGTTGCCCGATGCCTCCAGCAGTGGTTTTTTACCCTTGCCGCACATTTCGTCTCGCATCTGGACAGCGTGTTTCAACTGCCATTGACCCATGTTATCCAGCAGAACAATGTCAATGCCTGAGATATCCAGAACATAGTTGAGTTGATCATCGACGTGGTCAACTTCCACTGCAACGAACTTGACTGCCTTTACTTTTCTGGCCTCACAAATGATTTTTCTGAGTTTTGGCTGAAAGTTCCGACCAAGCTGCGCCAGATGATTGTCTTTTATTAAAATGCCATCGTAAAGTCCAAGCCGATGGTTATACCCACCACCACAGCGAACCGCGTATTTCTCCAGAATCCTCCAGCCCGGCAGTGTTTTTCTAGTATCGTAGATTTTTGCCCGCGTGCCCTGAATCGCCCGCGCATATTTACCAGTCGTTGTCGCTATTCCACTCAGTCTTTGCAAAAAGTTCAACATAACCCGCTCGGCACTGAGCATAGATCGCAAAGGCCCTTCAATCGTAGCGAGCTTGCAGCCAACATGTGCTGATTCACCATCATTCACGTATATTCTCAGTTTCAGCCTCGGGTCGTAGTGCTTAAGAATCTCCATGACAACATCCATGCCGCAGACGATAATTTCCTCACGCGAGATGATGTTAGCCTTATCCACAGCATCTTCTTTGAAAAGAAGTTCGCTTGTTAAATCGCCCTGGCCAAGGTCCTCTTCAACCGCTATGCGGATAAGCGGAAGCGCCTGTGCTATATTAAGTTTTTTAATCCCTGTTCCCTTTATCATTTGCAAATCTCTAACGAGCCAATGTTCAAAAAGGATTTAAGCATGTTTTACTAATGTTTTTTCTTCATACGTTTTTTCTGTTTCTTTTCAGCCATAAAACTGCTTTTTTTCTTGCGTGACTCAGCGATCACTAATTCCGGCAGTTCTCTCAGCTCTTTAAGCTGATCCCGCAAAAAAGCCGCCCGCTCAAAGTCAAGAGCCTGCGCAGCTTCAAGCATTTCTTGTTCAATTTGATTGGCCAGCTCAACCTTGTCGTATTCGCTCTCTTCAAAGCAAATTGCCACGCGTGCCGTTTTTCTCGCTTTTATTTGCTCAGCCAGACTCTTTCGTATCCCTTTCCGTATTGTCTCAGGGGTAATATTGTGCTCCTGGTTATACTGCAATTGAATTTTACGTCGCCTGTTGGTTTCGTCAATAGCTTTTTGCATAGACTCGGTGACCCTGTCAGCGTACAGAAAAACCGTCGCATTGATATTTCGTGCAGTCCTGCCAATTGTCTGAACCAATGAGGTCTGGCTCCGAAGGAAACCCTCTTTATCCGCATCAAGAATCGCTACTGCCGAAACTTCCGGCAAATCCAGTCCCTCGCGCAATAGATTTATACCTACCAGCACATCGAACTGGCCATTGCGCAAATCCCGCAGTATCTCCACACGCTCTAACGTATCTATCTCGCTATGTAGGTACCGACATCTGAATCCTTTTTTGGTTATATAATTTGAAAGATTCTCAGCCATTCTTTTCGTAAGGGTCGTCACGAGTATCCGCTCGCCTGCTTTGGCTCGTTTGTCAATCTCGCCCAGTAAGTGCTCAACTTGATTTCTTGCCGGCTGCACAAATATCTCTGGATCTAAAAGACCTGTAGGCCTGATTATCTGTTCGATTACCTCGTAGTCGCATTTACCTAACTCGAAAGGCCTGGGCGTCGCTGATACAAATATTACTCGCGACCAGTTCTCTTGGAATTCCTCAAAGCGTAATGGTCTGTTATCCAAAGCGCTCGGCAGTCGGAAGCCATGTTCAACCAGAACCTCTTTTCTACTTCTGTCACCTGCCCACATCGCTTGCAACTGGGGAATGGTCACGTGTGACTCGTCAATAAACAGTAGAAAATCCTTGGGGAAGTAATCAATCAGTGTATAAGGCCTGGCACCCGGAGGCAAACCTGAAAGGTGTCTGGCGTAATTCTCGATACCACTGCAGTAGCCCACCTCCTGGATCATCTCGATGTCGTACATCGTTCGAGCTTCCAGCCGTTGAGCTTCAAGCAATTTACCCTGACTGCGCAACTCTGTGAGTCGCTCTTTCAATTCCGCCCTAATGCTTTCAACCGCTGAGCCAATCCTGTCGCCAGGCATAACATAGTGCTCTGCAGGATATACGAAAATCTGCTCTTCGACAGCAAGTGTCTCCCCGGACACCGGATTGATATAGCTTATCTGTTCTATCCGGTCGCCAAAGAATTCGATACGAACCGCAAAGGATTCGTATGAAGGATGCAGCTCAACAACATCGCCGCGGACTCTGAAAGTCCCTCGCTGGAAGTCTATGTCATTTCTGGTGTACTGGATGTCTGCCAATCTACCAAGCAATGTGTTTCTGTCGCACTGATCCCCTGTCCTAATAGTTACTACACTGGCCTTGTAGTCCTCTGGTGAGCCAAGGCCAAATATACAGGAGACCGACGCCACAATAATGCAGTCATTTCGCGTTGAAAGACTCGTAGTAGTTGAAAGACGCAGCCGGTCAAGGTCCGCATTTTTCGAGGCGTCTTTTTCTATGTAGATGTCACGCTGTGGAATATATGCTTCCGGCTGATAATAATCGTAATAGCTCACAAAATACTCAACCGCATTTTCGGAAAACAGCTCTCTGAACTCTTCATAGAGTTGAGCTGCCAATGTCTTATTGTGTGATATTACCAGCACCGGCATATTAAACTGCGCAATGACATTAGCCATCGTAAATGTCTTGCCGCTTCCGGTTACTCCCATCAGCGTCTGGAACTTCTTGCCTGAGCGCAACCCTTCTACAAGCCTCGCTATTGCTTGAGGCTGATCGCCAGCCGGTTTAAACTCACTGTTTAGCTTGAATACACTCATATTTCCAATCAAACAATTTTAACCTAATATAGCAGATTATTCACGCCTTTTCCGCTGCGTGTTGGTCTGGGCGCAATTTCCATTATTAAGGAATGGCTACGAAACTGTCAGAGTTTTGTTTGAACCGAATGATTGCTTATAATATAATATCGGATAGAAGCAGAGTGGAGTTTTCCTTCGTAGTAGCTACTACAGAGAAGGAATCTACGGATTTGCCGGCGATGATGAAATCGGAGGTCAGGGTCTCATTGTGTATATTACCTGGCTTATAGAATTTGAGAGGAGCTAAATTATGTCTAAATTCAATGGTAAGACCTGTTATGTTATTATTGTTGTGCTATTTATCATAGTCGGGGCAAGTGCTGCTGATGCAGGTTCGATCGTTGGCTGGGGTCGCCAGGTTGTTGACAGTACTGGTCCTGGTAAGGTTGTGTCCATTAGTACCAGTTCGTCACACTCACTTGCTCTAAAGGCCGACGGCTCGATTGTCGCTTGGGGTTCCAACGGTTCTGGTGAGGCTATACCGCCGGATGGTAACGACTTTGTGGCCATAGCAGCAGGAGATAATCACAATCTCGCATTGAAATCCGACGGCTCGGTAGTTGGCTGGGGTTCCAACGCTTCTGGTGAGGCGACGCCGCCAGATGGAAACTACGTAGCCATAGCTGCAGGAGGTGGTCACAGCCTTGCTTTGAAGTCCGACGGTTCGATTGTGGGCTGGGGATACAATAACTATGGTCAGATCGACGTACCTGTGGGAGATGACTTCGTGGCTATTGCTGCAGGATACGGTCACAGCCTTGCTTTGAAGTCCGACGGTTCGATTGTGGGCTGGGGAAATAATTTGGACTGGCGTGGAAATTGGTCTGGTCAGGCGACACCGCCGGACGGCAATGACTTTGTCGCTATAGCAGCAGGAAGGGAGTATAGTCTTGCCCTGAAATTGGATGGCTCGATCGTCGGCTGGGGAAGCGATGGCTATGGTCAGGCAACGCCTCCCGCTGGTAATGACTTTGTGGCGATAGCTGCTGGAGGGTCACTTAGTGTAGCGTTACGGCAGGACGGCTCAATCGTCGCCTGGGGTCGCAACGAGGGAATAATGCCACCAGATGGTAATGACTTCGTGGCCATAGCAGCAGGGGGTTCGCATAGTCTTGCGTTGAGGTCTGATGGCTCGATTGTCGACTGGGGTCGAAACAAGCATGGTGTAGCCGGCAATGACTTTGTGGACGTGGCCTCAGGAGGCCGTCATAGTCTGGCCTTGAAATCAGACGGTTCGATAGTCGCCTGGGGTTGGCACGGCCAGGTTGATCCGCCGGACGGAGACTATGTGGCTATAGCCGCAGGAGACGAACATAGTCTTGCCTTGAAGTCCGACGGCTCTATTGTCGGCTGGGGAAGCAACATCGATTATCTGTTCAATCCCCACAGCAATCAGGCAATACCGCCGGACGGTAATGACTTCGTGGCCATAGCAGCAGGAGGTTGGCATAGTCTTGCCTTGAAATCGGATGGTTCGATTATCGGCTGGGGCTCCAACGAGCACGGTCAGGCCGATCCACCGGACGGAGACTTCGTGGCTATAGCCGCAGGAAGTATTCATAATCTTGCCTTGAAATCCGACGGTTCGATAATTGGTTGGGGTTGGAACTACTATGGCCAGGCTGATGCGCCTATGGGCAGTGACTTTGTGGCCATAGCCGCAGGAGGCGGTCACAGCCTTGCCTTGAAGTCGGATGGCTCGATCGTTGCCTGGGGGTCCAACGACTTTGGTGAGATCGAGGCACCGGATGGCACTGACTTTGTAGCCATAGCAGCAGGAACGTATCATAGTCTTGCGTTAAGGAAAGATGGTTCCATTGCCACCTGGGGTTGGGACATCTATGGTAGGGCGACTGCTCCAGCAGGCAATGACTTTTTGGCCATAGCTGCAGGATTTGACTCAAGTCTTGCTATCAGAAAGGTGGAGTGCTCGTACGCGCTTGTCGGTGACTTGAATGACGATTGCAGAGTTGACTTTGCCGACTTTGCAACTATGACGGCGAACTGGCTGATCGATTGCGCTCTATCTCCGGAGAACCCAGCTTGCGTACCCAAATAGTCGATTTTTCATTCGGGCCTATCGGGGTAGATAATTGCCGCCAGCAGGGCTGTGCCGTATCTCTGCCAAATTATTTCCTCACTCAGTTGGTCAGCCCTATAAGGCAGCTCAAGTGTGATTATTGGAATGCCCAATTCCAATCCTGCATACGAGCCGAGCGAGCCGGGCCTTGCACCCAGCTTTTGAATTGGCAGAC
>CAYNTC010000003.1:0-29015 GCA_964399795.1 uncultured Pirellulales bacterium
CTATGATTGCTGCCATCAGCGGTAATGCGGGGCTTCAGACATCCGCAATAGTGGTTTCTGGATTGGCAACTGGTCACCTCGTGGCAATACGATTTGGACAGGTTTTCACTCGTGAGGTTAGAATTGCCCTTTTGGTGGCGATTAGCTGCGGTATCTTGGGCGGAATAGCTTGCGCTGTTCTGATTCATGCCAGGGTGCCTGAAAACGCAATAGAACCTGTCCGCCTGGTCTTTGCATTTGGAACTGCTATGTTCTCAGCGATAATGGTTGCGACTACACTCGGATTGTTGCTGCCTTTTCTGTTTCGCAGAATTGGTATCGACCCTGCCATAAGTTCGGGCCCACTGGTTACGACTGCGAACGACTCCATAAGCGTGGCGATATATATGACTTTGGCGCTTCTATTGGCGGCGTGAAGGCTGGGGCTAAGAATGTTCGACAAATTTATAAGCCTAAGGCTTATATGTATACAGCCAAACCAAACATCTCAGTTTTCCGTGTGAAATAACTCTGTATTAAGGTTTGGATATGTCAAATCCTGCCAACTGGTGGCCTAGCTACGTGAGAGATTCCATAGAAATTGTCCTGCATGTGCAAGAATTAGCCGGCGCATCAGACTTGACTATCTTCGGTAAAGCCCTATAATATATAAAGGTAGGGGTTCGTCTCTACAAATCTCAGGTAAAGAAGCTCAGCAGAAAGCGGAGCGATAAAGGCAAAACCAGTCTCCGTGATGCGGCTGGTTTATAAGCTTTGGAGACATCAGCGATTATGACTCCAGAACAACCAGTTGACACGTATACTAACCTTGACCATGAACCGCAGTTACACAGGTATTTCAGGGCTGCGATCAAGACCCATGCAAACGACCTCCATCTGAAGGTAGGCCAGCCGCCGAAATTGCGGCAATACGGGAAGCTAAAGAACACCACCGGTGAGGTGATGACACAAGAAAAGATGGAGCAGATGGTTTTCGAGATACTAAATCCAGCTCAAAAACAGTTCTTTATCGAAAACGGCACTTTAGACTTCGCCCACGAAATTGGCACCGACCATCGTTTCAGAATAAATATATTTCGCCAGCGGGGCCTGATAAGCCTCGCAGCAAGAAGAGTCAGCGCCCAAGTGCCTTCGTTTGAGAGTCTGCACCTGCCATCGATTCTTGCAGAGATATCTGGGACTAATCAAGGTCTTGTTCTTGTGGTAGGTCCTACCGGTTGCGGTAAGACAACGACAGTCGCCTCAATGGTTGACTATATAAACCACACACGCTCCTGTCATATAATCACAATAGAGGATCCCATCGAGTATTTATTCAAAGATGATAAAGCAATAGTGTCACAAAGGGAAATAGGCCTGGATGTAGCGGACTACAATGAAGCGCTAAGATATCTTATGCGACAAGACCCCGATATTGTGTTTATTGGCGAGATGCGCGATGCCGGAACGGTCGCAGCCGGCATGAGAGCTGCCGAGACAGGACACCTTGTTTTTGGAACGATGCACTCTGCAAATGCGTCCCAGGCTGTTCACCGGCTCTTGGACCTATTCCCACAAACTGAGCGAGACCTGACCAGACAAACCCTGAGCATAGCGGTCAGGGCAATCATAAGTCAGGTATTGCTACCCTGCATCGAAGAGGATATAGACAGGATACCTGCTGTAGAGATTCTTCTTGCAAATCCAGCCGTTCGCAAATTGATATCAGACGGGCGCGAAGGCGATCTGCCGAGCGTCATACGAAGTTCTCAGCAGGAAGGTATGCAGGATCTCACGAATAACCTTTGTAAGCTTGTCAAAGATGGTTCTGTGGACCCCAAGGACGCATATAAATATGCTCCAAACAAAGAAGAGCTGAAAATGGCGCTCAAGGGCATTAGGACCACCGCCGAAGGTATTTTATGAGAGTCGTCTGAGCTTGGACGTGTATTTCTGGAATTAAAGGACACCGGCTCAAATTTCGCTGCTGGGCGATGGTTTTTATATAGAACGCGTTCCTTATGGAGCAATTTATGCCAAATCCAGTACTGATGGCTATCGAGTATGGTGGTTACATATCTATAGTAAAGCTGCTTATTTTCCTGGCGTTGTTTTTCGGATGGTTAGCGCTGGTTGGCTGGGTAAATCGGGACGCCAAGGCAGTTGAGACACAAGATACTTTCTGGGTAGGACTCATTCTCGGTACAGGAGCTGCTGCTGCGATCGTATGGATGGTTGTGCCCATTTTCATTATCGGGCTGTTGCTGTACGCGATAGCTGTAGGAGCGACTTCTTTGGCGTATGTAAAGCACCGCAACACCAGAGTATTGGATTTTGACCGGGTCCTGACAGTCGGGCACATCAAAGGATTGGTTGCCAACAAGGAAAAAAAGATCGAGGCCCTGAAGAGTTTCATTTTTATAACAACTAACGGCAATGAAGTCCCCGTGCCTGAACCGCGGACGCCGGATTTCTTCGGCTATAAGACTGCCTATGAGATTCTTAATGATGCAATGTGGCGACGAGCAAGCAGTATTGTTTTCGTCCCGACGCCGCAAGATTATAACGTGACTTATCATATTGATGGTGCAGCAACCAAAAGGCCTAATCTGCCGAAAGACCAAATGGATTATTTGGTCCGTTTCCTCAAGCAATTGGCTGATTTGGACATCGAGGAAAAACGAAAGCCACAAAAGGGAAAATTCAGAACTTATAAGCAAAAGGAAGGTACGGATTGGGAAGTGACTACTGCCGGCTCGACAGCAGGTGAACAACTAAAGCTCAAGCAGACAACGCAACGGGGTATTATGAGGCTAAGTGATATCGGCTTAATGTCCGACCAATATGAGCAAATAAATAGTCTCTCACAGCTTAAGCAAGGATTATTTATTATAAGTGGCCCAAGAAATAGCGGCGTGACAACTACATTATATGCGCTCTTGCGGAATCATGATGCTTTTATTAACAACATAAACACCCTCGAGAAACAGCCATCTACTCAACTGCCTAATATTACGCAAAACGTCTTCACTCTTAGTGATACCGGCACAACTACCTACGCCAAGAAACTCCAGGCGGTAGTAAGAATGGGACCTGATATCGTTGGGCTCGCCGATTGTGAGGACAGTGAAGTGGCTCAGATTGCGTGCGCAGCAGCGCAAGACAGCAAATTAGTATACGTCACGCTCAAGGCGGATAGTCTGGTACAAGCGCTCGGCAAGTGGATTAAGATGGTCGACGACAGGAGACTTGCGGCCAAGGTACTTCTTGGTATTAGCAACCAGCGGTTACTTAGAATACTCTGTCCCGAGTGCAAGCAGGCTTATGCACCCAACCAAGAGCTTATCAGGAAATTCAACCTTCCCGCTGAAAAAGCAAAGGTATTACACCGTCCCAGTGGGCAGGTTTATGATAAGCGTGGCAGGGGTAGTACTTGTCAACACTGCCAGGGTACAGGTTTTGTCGGCAGAACCGCTGTATTTGAGATGATCATTCTAAACAATGAGCTAAGAAAAGCTGTAGTGAACTCAAAGGCACTATCGGAAATCGGCACACAATTTAGACGTGCCAAAATGCTTTATCTGCAGGAACAGGCGCTGCGAAAAGTCATTAGTGGAACAACAGCTATTAACGAGATGGTTAGAGTGCTGACGACATCCTCTAAACGTAGAGCGAAAAAGTCAGAAGGAGCATAGATTTCCCAATAGCCCAGGTTGTTCGAAGAATTGGAGACATTTAATGGTTGGCGTGGTTGTGTTACTAATCGTTGCAGGCTGTGCTGTTTATCAATACTTCAAAGGTACAGCTGTCAAGGCGTTCGCAACAATCATAATTGCCGTCTGCGCAAGCGTAGTTAGTTTTGGGTATTATGAGTTTCTGGCGAACACGCTTACGAAATATTCCGCCTCCCTTGCTAATTGGGCTCAGCCACTTTGCTATGTTTTACTTTTCGTATTAACCTTTGCTATTCTTCAGACGATCGTCGCTCAGCTAACTCGCCATCCGGTTGACTTGGGATTGCTGCCCGAGCGTATCGGCAGGGTAGTCTGTGGAATTTTCTTAGGGATTATTGTGTCCGGCGTGTTGCTGACAGCTTTTACAATGGCACCATTACCGAACAAGTATCCCTACCAGCGTTTCGACCAAAGAAATCCGGATCCACATAAACCCAATACGGTATTGCTGAATGCCGACGGTTTCGTAACAGGATTGTTCACCTTGATGAGTAATGGCAGTTTCAGCGCAATTAGCAATAGAAGGAGCTTTGCAGCTTTGCATCCGGCGCTTTTGGATCAGATATTTTTGAACCGGCACAAAGTCAAAGATGGTGTGCCGATCTTAACGAGTTCGGATGCTGTAGAAGTGCCAAGGAAAAATGGTGCATGGTATGTTCCGGATAACATAAAAGATACGGACGGCAGGCCTATATCTGCAAAGACCGGCCACAATCTTGTGATTGTGCGCATTGGAATAAAAAAGGCTGCCCAGAAAGATGCCGGCATATTTACCCTGTCACAGGTACGGCTAATCTGCAAACCGAGAAGTCACGCCAAAAACCCACTTGTAGGAAAAAGCAGGAATGTTTATCCGATCGGCTACATGCAGGCTGATGATCGGTTGCAGAGAAAAAACCTGAGTGAAATAGTTAAACTTCAGCGTTCTGCTTTTACCGGCAACGTCAAATACATAGACTTCGGTTTTTTCGTGCCGAATAATTTTATACCGGTACTGTTGGAGTTTAAGTTAAACAATGTTGTCTTGGTACCGGCGCCCGTCTCAGCGGAGCAAGCGCCGGACGTAATACCTTTCGACGCCAAGCCTTCCGAAGACCAAAAGCCTGCTGAAAAACCAGGACAGACTTCGACGGATGTTACGCCTCCGCCATCAGAGCCTGAGTCTGAAGGTTCAGAAAGTCGCTCAGAACGCCGTGGACAACTTAGTGATATTAGCAGGAGCATAGTCGGCGACCAACTGGATGAGCAGTGATTTACAGCGCCTATATTTTGTCGTACGTCGCCGGACACTTCTGGGGAAATGATTTCAAATATGTTTTTACCTGTCTTAAAAGGTCAGTGGCAGAGGTTAACCTTGCAGTTGAACAGTGAGAGCTTCGGCTCCGGATGTAAATCTCCAATAGGCCGTTGGAGTTGTTAGTAGGGCGAAGATTCTCTCAAGTTTCTTTTTTGATACCCTAACTGCAAACTGCCAACTCTTGCAGGTCAAGTTCCATCAGGTGCTCAAGATAAGCGTTTAGCTCCTCCGCGGAGAACTTAGCGAGAAACTCAGGCTTAGCGCCTTTATTGATTTCACAAATGCACTCTATCAATTCTCTTTTATCCATACTAGGCATCCTCGATCGCTGGTATATTATTATTGACATCCCCTATTATCGTTAACTTACCGAATATCGACAGGGGTAATATTTTCTCTTTAACTGGCTGGGCATAGCGGCATAAAGAGCCCTATAACCAAAACTACTACATACCAGAAGTCTTTTTACCGGGACCACAACATTTGGTATGAATAAGTCTTGGGAGATTACCGCTTATACAACTGTCCAATAAAATCCTTTGCTGTATGTATACGAATCCGCTGAAAAAATTTTTATCATGTTTCTGGATTTTTTGTTGTTTTGTGTTTTGGGCCGATTGATTTGCGAAATGCAGAAAAAATCCCTTGTCCTTCGGAGACCAATTACTATAGTATGAATAATTTATATTGTGTCGGAGGCAAATAGAAACTCTGACATAAGATTTTGGAGGTTCAAAGTGATTAATACGAACGACATTCGCAACATCATTCTATTGGGACATGGCGGAAGCGGCAAAACGTCGCTGGCTGAAGCAATTTTGCACAAAACCGGTGTAACAAACCGACTTGGAACAGTCGATGAGGGCACAACCGTATGTGACTACTATGAGGAAGAAAGGCAGCATCAGCATTCAATACAATCCGCTGTAGTTCATACCGAGTACAAGGGCAAGCTGATTAACATCATAGACGCGCCGGGTTACCCGGACTTTATCGGTCCCGCAATCAAAGCGATACCAGCAGCCGATACTGCGGTCATAGTTATAAGTGCAGCAACTGGCATTGAAACGAACACGCGCAAAATGTTCCAGTTGGCTACGGATGCAAATATGCCGCGTGTTGTCGTAGTAAACAAGATGGATGCTGAAAATGTCGACCTGACTGAACTGATAAAGAACATTCAGGAGACATTCGGCTCGCAGTGTCGCTGTGCCAATTTGCCGGCAGCGGACAAATCATCTGTGATTGACTGTATGGAGAACGAAAGCGGTGATTCACTCGTGACAGATGTTGCCCAGGCTCATACAGATCTGATCGAAAGTGTCATCGAAGCAGATGATGCGCTAATGGAGAGCTACCTCGCTGGAGCAGAGATCTCAGCAGACAAGATTGCCTCTGTCTCCGTTGAAGCTCTCAAGGCTGGAACGCTCATACCTATAGTTTTTACCAATGCCCGCAACGGAGTTGGAGTAGCGGAGTTTCTTGACCTTGTGGTTAGATATACGCCGTCACCTGCTCAGACAAAACCCGTAGCGCTCAAAGATAATGACCAGGTGACAGAGCTAAAAGTGGACCCGACTGGTCCTCTGGCAGGATTAGTGTTTCGCATTGGCTTCGACCCACGGTCGAACATGAAGTACTCTACTATTCGCATTTTCAGCGGAACACTAACATCGGACACCAGCTTGTTGCGTAACGATGAGAAGAAAGCGATCAGACCGGGCCACGTCTTGAAATCACAAGGCGGAGAAACCGAAGAGATCGACGCGGGCATCGCAGGTGACATTGTAACTCTCGCTAAGGTCGAAGAGCTAAAAACCGGAGATATTGTCCACGATGGTAGAGTTACCGGTCGGTTGAAGCAGCCGCCTGTTCCGGAGCCCATGTTCTCGTTAGCGATTGAACCGGCTACAAGAGGTGACGAGCAGAAAATAAGTGGTGCACTCGAAAAATTGTGTGAGGAGGACCCATGCTTTACGGTCAGCAGAGACACGCAGACGAAGGAATTGGTCGCCAATGGATTGGGCGAGTTGCATCTGCGGGTTATGATCGAGAAGATGGAGAAGCGCTTCAAACTTTCGGTCACAACGAAAGAGCCGAAGATTCCTTATCGGGAGACAATCACTGCAAAGGCCGAAGGCCAATACCGCCATAAGAAACAAACAGGCGGAGCCGGCCAGTTTGGCGAAGTCTATCTGCGCGTGGAACCTGCCGAGCGCAATTCCGACCCATCCTTACAGTTTAGCTGGGACATCTTCGGTGGTTCGATACCAGGTCAATACGAGCCCGCCGTTGCCAAGGGCATTAACGACGTAATGCAAAGCGGTATCGTAGCCGGATTTCCGCTGCAGGATATTAAAGTGTCAGTATATGATGGCAAGCACCATCCTGTTGACTCAAAAGAAGTGGCATTTCGCGCAGCCGGCAAGGGTGCCTTTATTGATGCGATGCAGAAAGCAAAGCCTGTATTGCTTGAGCCGATAGTGAATGTGGAGGTCACGGTACCTGCCGAAAACGTAGGCGATATAACGGGTGATTTATCCTCCAAGCGTGGCCGGGTCATCGGCCAGGAAATGCTTCCAGGCAACTTTATTGTGATAAAAGCACAGGTACCGTTAGCGGAAGTAGCCCAGTACACAGGCCAGCTCAAAAGCGTCACTGGCGGCCGTGGCAGCTACTCAATGACGCTTAGCCATTATGAGGTAGTCCCACCCAATGTCCAACAGCAGATTGTTGTGCAGTATTCTAAAAAGAAAGAGTCTGATTAAAATCCTTTCCCTGCATGCTGAAGGCAATGATCCAACAGCAAATCGTCGCAACCTACGCGAAGCAAAGCGATTAGACTTTAGCAGAAATAATGGCATCTGTAACCTCTGCCAGAAATCTCGGCAGAGGCCTTTTTTGCCTTTTTCGCAGACAAAAATGGGGAATATGAAAACTTGGACGCTGCTATAGATGGCAGGTTCAGTTTGATGGCTAATCTGGCTCAACTTAGCAAGATAATAAGTAATATCAGAATAGATATACCTGTGACCGTACCTAAAATTAATATCGCCATTCGGTAGCGAGCAAGAATCTCCTCGGTGCCGGATCCTTGCCCGACCTCAACGGCATCTCCATTTTCTAATTGCTCAAGCATTGTAACATCGAATCTTCTATGTGCCTGAAGCGGCGGACGGCCCTGCCGAAGGCCCTCTAAATCTGTAAGCAGCTCTTGAACATTTTTGTAACGATCCTCACGGCGTTTTGCCATCATAACTTCGATAGCTTCGGAAGTACCTGCTGTCAGTGATGTGTTGATGTGATCGGGTGGAATGAGTCTTTCTCGCAGGTGCTTTCTCATAATCTCCGCAGAATCATCCGCCATGAACGGCACTCTGCCGGTTACCATGTGGTAAAAAGTTGCACCGAGACCATAGATGTCTGCCCGGCCGTCGATATCTATTTTGCCTCGGATCTGCTCCGGTGCAATGTAATAAGGCGTGCCGTAGGCTTTACCAGCCTCACTCTGCGCTGCCTCGATGTCTGTTGTCTCACGTGCCAGACCCATGTCGGCGAGTTTGACGACGCCCTGTGTGTTTATCATTATATTCTTAGGCTTGACATCACGGTGAACAAGACCATGAGCATGGGCGTGCTCGAGCGCGTGAGCGACCTGAATGATTATTTCGATAGCCTCTTGTTCTTCGAAAACCTTACCCGATGATAAGTCATCAGCTATGGTTTTGCCTTCGACATACTCCATCACGAAATAGTGGTATCCGCCTGCCTCGCCAACGTCGATGGCCTGGACGATATTGGGGTGGTTGAGTTTGCCGGCAGCTTGGCCTTCCTTGTAAAACCGCTCCACATATTCCGGATTTTCACTGAACCGTTTTGGCAGAACCTTTATTGCGACTGTGCGATTCAGGCTCAACTGCTTTGCCTTGTAAACGACCGCCATTGCACCGGCGCCGACTTTGCCAAGTATCTTGTAGCCTGGAATCTGGTGGGCGGCAGCTTTGCTGTCCTTTAGAGTGTTCTTCAACCTTTCGGCCTGAGTTTTTGTGATATAACCCAGTTCGATCATAAGGTCTTTGAGCATTATGGGATTGACCTTACGGCGGGATTCAAGCTTTTCGATGGAGCGACGCAGTTCTTCATCTGTGCACAGACCCTGGTCCACAGCTATCCTGCCGAAAACCGTGTCGTAACTTGTCTCGTTACTCATTTGTATCCCGTGAAACGGGAGTTGCCTCCTTACGCTGAAAGGTTGATTTGTAGCTTATGATTATTACATCCGATAACAAACTCATGGGTGCCCATTATCGATATAGAAAAATCTTTGTCAAAAGAATTTGCTTTTTTGTCTGCAAAGATATCGCCCGTTCAAAAAGGAAATCGGCTTTTTAGGGTTTCCAGTTTAACGGTTTTTACTGGAGTTTATCGGGTCTGTATTAAGCGACTGCTGGTTTTTTAGTGTTGACCTCACGTTGAAAGTCGCTAAACTGACGGTTTCTCGAAAATTTGTATGATTTGGTTGATGACCGATTAGGAGTTCGTAGGTGAGCTATAACTGTGTGGTTTTAGCTAAGCAAGTTCCTGATACTAAACGAATTACGGGCCGGGTGATGAATGATGACGGTACTGTGAATCGTTCTGCGCTGCCAGCTATTTTTAATCCCGAGGACCTCAACGCCCTGGAGCTGGCGCTTCAGATTAAGGACAAGTTTGGCGGCCATGTGACGGTTATCACAATGGGGCTACCGGCGGCAAGCAGGATCCTGCGAGAATCTCTTTTCCGTGGCGCTGATGATGCTATTCTAATAACCGATCAACGATGCGCCGCCAGTGATACCTTAGCGACCAGTTACATCCTGAGTTGTGCTGTTAAAAAAATCGACTATGATATAGTCCTGTGCGGCCGGCAGGCCATCGATGGCGATACTGCACAGGTCGGACCTCAATTGGCAGAGAAACTCGGTATCACACAGATAACTTATGTGGAAGCGCTCACAGAGCTTTTGGATAAGACCATAACAGTACGCCGGAACATTGGAAATGGCTGGCAACTTGTAAGGGCGAAACTGCCGGTTTTGCTAACGGTTACAAGCGATGCAAATGAGCCGAGGGTTGCTGCTGCTAAGAAGATGATGAAATACAAGAACGCACGCACGCCGATCGAGGTGGAAAGAGAAGTCAGAAGCCAAAGCACAGAAGACAGAAGGCAGAAGGCGCAGTGTTTAGCTCCCACCCCTGTGGTGGGGGGTAGAAGTCAAAAGCCTGCCCTGAGCGCAGTCGAAGGGACAGAAGGCAGCGAAGGAGAAATTAAAAAGATAGTCGAAAAGACATGCAGCGAGTTAGGCGAAAAGGGATTATTAATTAAACAATGGGACTTGAATTCTGTTGGTGCGGATTTGAGCTGGTGTGGCCAGAGCGGCTCACCTACTAAGGTGCACCGCATTCAAAGTGTTGTCCTTGCCGCAAAAGAGAGCAAGGACATTGAGCCAACTGCCCAAGGAATCTCAGATATGATCCACGAACTGATCGAAGATAAGATAATAGCATAAGGTAGGATATAGGAAAAAAGAGCATGACTGATAAATGTCCTATTTGTGGTTCCAATATTGAGGAGCCCAAATCACGTCATTATAAAAGCGATTACGTCTATCAATATTTTTGTCGCAGATGTGGTGATTTCGAGGTGCTCGGTGGTTTTTCACACTTCTTACCAGAAACACTTGACAATGATGCTGAAAAAATCGCCGTCATCAGCCATTGGATACGTTCTAAACACGAGTCACGGTCTATTGATGACTTAAGACAATACGAGATGCCACTCTTAGATCAAAAGATTGTTGAGACTATACTTAAGCAGAAGCCTCCTAATCCTGCTGAACAGGCAAATAATATAATCAGATGGCTTGGAGAAAACATAGAAGCACCTGGAGATCTTATTCGGCTTGAACCGGCGAAACACCAGTCAATAATGGGAGCCATAACAAATATTGGATTTGTATGGATCATTAGACACTTAATTAACGAAGGAATAATAGAAGGAACTATAACAACTACGACAGAGCATGTAACCCTCTCATTTAAAGGTTGGCAGTATTATGAAGAGCTCAAACGAGGAGCTATTGATAGCCGTAAGGCATTTAGGGCAATGAAATATGGTGACCCACAACTAGACAAAATTGTTGAGGAAGTGTTCAAGCCAGCAGTCAAACAGACCGGTTTTGAACTGTTCAAACTTGCGGATAGCCCCAAAGCCGGATTGATAGATGACAAACTCAGGGTTGAAATCCAAACTTCCCGGTTTCTTATCGCAGACCTTACCCATGAAAACGCAGGTGCCTATTGGGAAGCAGGTTATGCTGAAGGATTGGAAAAACCTGTCATTTACACATGCGAGAAGGAAAAGTTCGAAGAACAGAAAACACATTTTGATACAAATCATCACTTAACCGTGATTTGGGATGCTGGAGAGACACAAGAAGCAGCCGAAGAGTTAAAGGCTACGATTCGTGCTACATTGCCGGGCGAGGCAAAGCTAATAGATGAATGATGTTTTTTCAAAGTAAAGAGATCGCATAGGAAGATTTTTAAATGAAATGGTGGGCAAAAGCCCACCCTACATTGATTTGAGCTTATAACAGGATATGCTTAATGGGATGCGAGATATAAGATTCAGAAAAGTTGCCAGTGTTCAAGGGCTTGACGCGTGTCCAGCCGTGACGAAGGCAGATTTTATTAGGGGTCGAATTCTACGACCAGAAAGGAAAGTTCGATGAATATTTATGTGGGTAATTTGTCACGCGATGTTACAGAGGATGATTTGCGTCAGGCTTTTGAGTCTTTCGGCGAGGTCAACTCCATCAACATCATAAAAGACAAGTTTACTGGTGAATCCAGAGGATTCGGGTTTGTAGAAATGCCCACCAAGACCGAGGCTGAGGCTGCGATTACCGGCATGAACGGTCAGGATCTGAAAGGCCGAGCCTTAAATGTGAACGAGGCTCGCCCCAGAGCACAGGGCCGCAGGCCCGGTGGCGGCGGTGGCGGTGGTGGCGGACGCGGTGGTTTTGGACGTGGCCGGGGCGGCGGCGGTGGCGGTGGACGCCGATACTGAAGATCGCAACCGACGCCAAAGCTTAGAGGCTCGAATTCGTATGATTGACGTGAACAGACGAGGTGAGGTATGGGTCTTTGCTGAGCAGCGCAACGGACGCTTAGAAGATACACCGATCGAGTTGATGAGCAAGGCACGCCATTTGGCTGATGCACTTGGTGTGAAACTGGTCGCCGTCATCTTAGGTGGTGGTGTTAGAGACCTTGCAGCGAAGTTAATACAACATGGGGCTGACAAGGTTTATGTGGTTGAACATCCACTGCTTCGCGTATATCAGACGAACAGCTACGCAAAGGTGATGTGCGACCTTATCCTTAAGTACAAGCCGCAGATTGTGCTATATGGTGCAACCGTAATTGGCAGGGATTTGGCCCCTCGGATCGCAAGCGCTATAAAAGCAGGCCTTACTGCCGACTGCACAGACCTTCAGATTGGTGACCATAAAACCGCAAAAGACGGGAAGCTGCACAGGAATTTGCTGTTTCAGATACGGCCTGCGTTCGGCGGCAATATAATAGCCACGATCATAAATCTTGACCGTTGGCCGCAGATGGCAACTGTACGCGAAGGTGTGATGCCGATACCGCAGGCCGATGCCGAGCGCAAAGGCGAAATCGTCATAGAAAATCTCGAAGTGTCTCAAGAGGATATCCCTCTCGAAGTTTTTGATGAGCACCAGCGACCTAAAAAAGTGGACCTCAAAGCAGCAAGAGTAATTGTAGCTGGCGGAGCTGGCGTGGGCAGCAGAGGAAACTTTAAGCTCATCTGGGACCTTGCAAACTGTCTTGGCGCTGCTCCGGCAGCTACCAGGGCCGCAGTGGACCTGGGCTTTATCGACAAGGACCATCAGGTAGGTCAAACGGGTACCACTGTAAGGCCCAGCCTTTATATCGCCATCGGAATCAGCGGAGCTATTCAGCACCAGGCTGGAATGTCACAGAGCCAGAAGATAATTGCAGTCAACACCGACCCGGATGCCCCTATCTTTCAGATAGCTCACTATAAAATAGTAGGTGACCTGAACGAAGTGGTACCGAAGATGATAAGGGCGGTCAGAGAAAAGGGCATTAAAGAACCGAGGGAAGAACTGATAGCACGATAGATTATGGCGAATTTCTATCGAGATAATCAAGACATCCAGTTTCTATTCAGGCATATAGACCTGAGTAAATTGGCTGAGATTAACGAGCAAGATTTTAAGTTCTCGGCGGAATTTGATTACGCGCCGACGAATGCTAACGAGGCGATACTTAACTACGATATGGTGCTGGATTCACTCGGCCAGCTCAGTGGAGATTTCATTGCCCCACGAGCAGAGGATGTTGACCGCCAGGGCAACGTGCTTAATAGGGATGGCTCGGTAACTCGACCGATAGGAATACAAGAATCTATCGAAAAGCTCGCTCAGGCTGAAGTGATGGGTTTTACGCTGCCGCATCAATTTGGCGGCTTGAACTTTCCCAATCTTGTTTACACTATGGCTATTGAGATAGTCTCTCGTGCTGATGCAGCACTTATGAATATATTCGGCCTGCAGGGCATCGCAGAGACAATCAATGCTTTCGCCTCCGACGAAATCAAACGAAAGTATCTTCCTGCCTTCGCGGCTGGTAAGGTCACCGGCGCAATGGTGCTGACGGAGCCTGATGCCGGTTCTGATTTGCAGTCGGTGAAAACGTCAGGGCACGAGGTTGATGAAGAGCAACCTGCCAGAGTGTATCAGGATGCGCAAGGCAACTGGTTCATTCGCGGTGTTAAGCGATTCATAACCAATGGCTGCGGCGAGATATTGCTCGTTTTAGCTCGAAGCGAACCCGATATCTCTGACGGTCGTGGATTAAGTCTATACCTGATTGAGCGGGGACCCTGGGTAAAAGTACGCCGCCTGGAGGACAAGCTCGGTATACACGGCAGCCCGACATGTGAGTTGTTTTTTGACGATGCACCTGCAAAGCTCATAGGTGAGCGACAGCGTGGCTTGATTACTTATGTTATGAGTCTGATGAACGGCGCCCGTATCGGAATCGCAGCCCAGTCGGTTGGCGTTGCTGAGGCGGCATATCGAGTTGCGCGTGATTATGCTGCCAGCAGAAAACAATTTGGCGTTGCTATCGAGAAGTTGTCGGCTGTTCGAGGCATGCTTATCGATATGAAACTTGGCATCGAAACAGGTCGTGCACTTTTGTATGAAACATCGCGCATTGTCGACTTGGAAGTCGGATACCTCAAGCAACTTGAGAGCCATCCCCCCCAAGATAAAGACCGGATAAAACAATTAAAGAACGAATCCCGCAAGTACAAGCGCTACGCCTCAATGTTAACTCCGATGAGCAAATATTACTGCTCCGAAATGTGCAACCGCGTTGCCTATGATTCGATGCAGGTTCTGGGTGGCAGCGGCTATATGCGAGACTATGCCTGCGAACGCCACGCCCGCGATGCTCGAATCACAACAATTTATGAAGGGACAAGCCAGTTGCAGATTGTAGCTGCCGTTCGTGGCGTTTGTAGCGGAACAGCGGAGAGACTCCTGGCCGAATATGTAGAAAAAAAATATGACGCCAGCGTGAAAGGGCTGCTTGATGTGCTTGCCAAAGGGATGGAGCATCTTAAACGGTCTGTCGCCTTTGTAAAAGAGCAGGGTAATGAGTACATGGACCTTTACGGCAGAGCGTTGGTTGACATCGCAATTGATCTTATCAACGGTTATCTACTTTGTGATCAAGCCAGCTCAGAAGTGGATATGGATATTGCTGTTGCCGGTAGCAGCTCCAATGGCGACGAATCTACCATATCAATGAAAGAACGCAAGAAGATGCTCGCACGAAGATACATTACTAAAAATGCTCCTAAGATTTCAGCTTTGACTAATCTGATCTGCGCCGGTGACAAATCAACCTTTACAGATTACGAAAGTCTCGTTGGACCCGTCTATCGCGAATGACGAACGCTTCGGTTTACACCTCAGCATAACATTGGTGATTGTCATCCTGAGCAGAAGGCGAAGGATCTGGCTAAAGAATTATAATATTACTCAGACTGACCGATTCTTTCCCGAAGCCAGTTCGGGATTCCCGCGCAGGGCTTGTCCTGAGCATGCCGAAGGGCGGGAATCAATTAAAGTTTGCAGCAGATTGGATTCCCGTTTTCACGGGAATGACAAAACGCAATATATTGTTGTCAAATATTTACTTATGTTGATTTTCAATTAAAATTCGGTCAGTTTGAGTAATATTACTATCATTGCAGGATTGAATTCAAAGCTTTTTACAAAGCGCAAGACACGAGATACTAAACCATGCTTAGATCTGTCATATTCGATTTCGATGGCGTAATAACCGATTCTGAGATTCTGCACCTTCGTGCTTTTAACAAGGTATTAGCTGAGTACGGTATCGAGATAGCAACAAAGGACTATTACACGACTTATTTAGGCCTGACCGATGTGGATTGCTTCGACTTACTTATCCAGCGGGGCAGGCTTAACTCAAACGATGTTCAGATCGCGGACCTTGTCCGACAAAAGAACCAGGTGTTTGAAGAACTGGCAAAAAGAGATGGCAAAATTATCGAAGGCGTTCGCGATTTTCTCAAGATGCTTGCGCAAAACGATGTGCCAATGGCGATATGTTCAGGGGCTTTATTAGCAGAGATCGAACTCATACTTGAGCAAGCTAAGCTGCGAACTTTTTTTGAGGTGATTGTCTCTGCTGAATTCGTCAAAAAAGGTAAGCCCCATCCGGAAGGATTCTTATTAACCTTGCAAAAACTAAATCAAGAACGCCAGAGGCCCATTCTCGCAGAACAATGCATCGTGATAGAAGACTCACATTGGGGCCTTGAAGCGGCTAAGGCCGCCGGCATGCACACCATTGCTGTAACGAATACCTATGACGCCGACCAGTTAAAAGCTGCTGAGATGGTAGTAAGTGGCCTTAATGAAATAAAAATGGATGACCTAAAGCGTCTTTGTGCTTGATCTATTTATGGTGTCATCCGTAGTCAATCTGGTTGAAGCATACCGGCAGAAGAAATTTCAGCTTTGATTGCGCCGGTTATCGTGTTGATATCTATTCCATCCACAGGGGCGCCATTAAAATAGCATGGACGAGAGTGACTACCTTGGATATTCACTGTAGAGCTGTTGAGCGAGTAAATCAATTCGTTGCCATCGAATACGTTTTCGTCATCCTCATAGAAAACGCCATTTGTAGCAGTCAGAGAGGAAAGTTCAATTTGTCCGTTATTAGCTTGTGTTAGGCTTATTTCGACGTGACCGGCTGTGGCTGTGACGTGTTTGTCATGCCGGCCGTTTATGATTGGGAAATAATCCAAAACAACCTGTTGCGACTCAGCATCGGCAACAATTGCTCGCCTTTTCATATCGTATTTTAAGAGGTCGAAATCGCGCACGAACGCATAGCAGGGCTGGTGTAAGCTGTACCTTTGTGATTCCGCAGTATGTGAGCTTTTCGCATTATTCAGTCTTATCTGACCAGGGCCTCTGGCTGCAAATAACTCATCGTCGGGTTCATAATCAAGCCTATGACAATTTAGCTCAACGCCGCTTAGCAATTCCCCATTTGTCCTTTTGATAGTTGATAATCTGACTGAGCCGCCCTCAGCAGTCAGATGCTTGAAGCTGCCAATCTTTACCAGTCTCTTATCATCATTTTTAACAAGATCAATTGCAAGCTTTGGCGCGGACAGGGCGTATTTTACCTCGGTATTCGTATCTGTTGAAAATAGTTCAGCTAAACAATCGCCCTGCAAGATGAGCTGTTTTGAATCGGGCAAAAATATCGCTTCTTTTTGGGCTTTCAGCTTTGCAGGTAAAAAGTTTCGTTCATTTTGACCTTCCATACTAGCTAAACTATTTGCGTCCACGTGGAATGTAAGCTCCAATGGACCGGTGGCGATTGTGTGTCCGAGAGAAAGGTCATAGTCAATTCGCTGGGCAACCAGCACGGATTGTTTTGAGCTATCACCAGAATCCCCTAAACCTTTCTCGTTAATCGTATCGATTTGGACGTTAGGTTCGTCAGAAGAGTCACTGAAAACTCGCGAAGAGTCCATTGGCGCAACTATGACCCCGCCATCACAGGTAATCACAACGTCGAAAGAAGATTCGCTTGATGACTTAAGTGCTGAAAGTGAGGTAGAAGCGGCCACATTGCTTGGCTCCAAAGATTCGGCATCTGAATTGACAGCTTTCAAGGATGTCCCGTTCATTTTTCCTTGCCAGAATATATTATTCAGGAACAGTCCCTTCGAAGCGTAAATCTGTTGCTCAGGAGTATGGATAACAACATTTTTAGCAAAAACGCATTTATAATATTGTCCTGTATCCTGCTCAGATTCAAATGTCGTTTGTGTTGGTTGTATTGCGCCTTCGGTATCGATAGATTTGGTGACGCTCTGTGCATTGGTAAGGCTGGCGTCATCGACTTCGCGGTAAGGTTCTGTTGCAGCAGCCCAGAGAAAAGGTGCATGTGAACTTTTTAGACGCAGACTATCAAGTTGTATTATTTTGAAAAATTCAAGGCGCCCAAGTTCATCATTATATACGAGTTCAAGACCAGTGCCGCGCATTTTAGCGTCCTCGGAGATGAAACTGACCGGTCCCGAAGAGTAAAATAAAGCTTTTTCGCTGGCAAAGGCGACATCGTCAAGATGGACAAAGCTTTCCTTTATGTCACTATCAGCCGTGGGCACAATGCGGATAACTACATTTCCCATAAACGTCACATCCTTTGGGCTTGGCCTGCCCGCGGCTGTCTCGACCTGAACCTGGCCCCTATTAGCGGTGATATAACATTTAAGCATCGGTAGAAAGATATTCAAATAGGGCCTTTCAATTTCCCATTGGTTTTCATCCTCACGCAATAGCTCTTCAAACCCGAATTCGCGATCCACTTCATTGAATTTATTTCGATGCAAAAAGCGGGTCTTCTTAATCCCAACAATTCCGATGTCGCCGATCTTGCCGGTTTCACTATCATAATCGTCAACTTCACTGGAAGAAAGTGCGTCAACAAATCCCTCGTCAGAACCGATCGTAATTCGAGGGGTATGGCTTATTCGGACATATAGCATATAGATTGCTAATAAGGCTGCCAGTGAAATAAGGCCAATAAGATATTTTCTAATGTTAAAGCTCATGACAACTTTGCTTTGCCTTTATAGTAAATATCTCTTCATCAAGTCGTCCCATCTGCCGCTTTGTTTGAGAATGTACTCTACGACCTCTCTAACAGCACCTTTTCCGCCAGCGTGTATAGTCACGTAGTCGGCGTGTTGTTTTACTTGAGCAACTGCATTAGCAACTGCTATTCCGAAGCCGGCATATCGAATAACAGGCAAGTCGGGCAAATCATCGCCGATATAAGCTGTTTTCTCGGGTGTCAGGCCGAGCTGCTGCACAAGCTTCTTAAACACAGGAAGTTTATAATGACAGTCCTCATATACGTATTGTATTTGCAGTTGTTCAGCTCGATGTCTTGTAGGAGGCGATGCTCTTCCGCTAAGTAGCGCGACCTTCAAGCCTGCTCTTTGCCAAAGTCGAATTCCATGGCCGTCCAAGGTATTGAAAGATTTGCTTTCGCTGCCATCATTATTAATTATCAAAGTTCCATCAGTTAGAACACCATCAACATCCATTGTTAGCAATTGTATGTTTGCAAGATTTGTCATAATAATACTGATTCTTGATGCTCGCCTCGGCCTTTTTACGAGTATCGAGTATCCAGGATCGAGTATCCCCCTTATTTATCCAACAACTTTTATTGTTACGACATCCTGTACATCGATCAAGCCGACAGGTTTGTCATCTGCATCAACCACAGGTAGGTCATCGATTCTATATTTATGGAAGATAGCCGTCGCTTCTGAAGCGAGAGCGTCAGCTCTTATTCTCTTACAATCAACCGTCATAACATCACCGGCTTTGAACTTAAAAGCTCTCTGGCCGTGTTTTGCCACCAGACGCCGAAGATCAGCGTCGGTGATTACCCCTGCCAATCTACCCCCTTCGTCAACAACCATCACAGCTCCGTGCCGTTTCACTTTCATGTCGCTTGTTTTGTCAAGCATTGTCTTTATAGTGTCGTTAACCTGCGCGATCGGCAAATTTTCACCCCGCTTGAACATCATCGATTGCTCAACCGTCATCAACTTCGCACCGAGAGAACCGCCGGGGTGGAACCTTACGTAATCTTCAACACTGAAATTGCGTGCCTTCATAACCGTGAAAGCAAGCGCATCACCGATCGCCAGCATACAAGCAGTAGAAACGCTCGGAGCAATCCCGAGTGGGCAGGCCTCATTCAATTTTCCCATACAGAGCACAACGTCGCTGTGTTTGCTTAAAGTAGATTCTGTCTCACCGGTGATCGCTATGAGTTTTATTTGCAGTTGCTTGACCAAATTTATAAGTCGAAGCACTTCATCCGTCTCACCCCCATAGCTTAGCACTATCACTATATCGTTTTTTCGCAGTCTGCCCAGGTCGCCGTGAACAGCCTCTGCAGGATGAAGAAAGTGGCTCGGTGTGCCGGTTGATGCGAGGGTGGCGCTAATTTTTTGCCCAATGATGCCGGCTTTCCCGATTCCACTAACTATGCAGGAGCCGCTGCAGTTATGTATCATTTCGCAGGCTTGCACAAATGATGCATCGACAATGGGCACCATAGAGCTTATCGCGTTACCTTCAGCTTCGACTACCTTTCGCGCATAATTGAGGTCAAATTCCACTTATAATTACTCCAACTTTTTAAGCCTTATTAAGAACGAAAAACACTTTCCGAAAACAGCAATTGTTGGTCATGGTTTTGAGGGGACTGAACAAGAAATTCTTTTAGATTTTCTTCCTTACCAAGTTTACGTGCAAGGGTTAATAAGTCCAGTTTCTTAAGAATGTTTACTGTAATTGGGCGTTTCTCATCCCAAAAGATAAACGCAGAGAAAAAATCTTTTGCAATATCTGAATTCAGAAGCTCAGCTATAAAGAAGGCTTCTTTTTTTGTTCGGCAGGCAATAAAATAGCAGGTATCATCAAGGACTACAGGTTTTCCTTCATAAGGGCCTAAGACTGTGAAATCTAACTGTTTGTAAAATCCAGAGATTGCAACTTTCCAATGAGCAAAAGAATAGTTTCCCACCCCAAATATCGAGAAGCGAGGACGATTTCGGTATACCGAACTGGCGCGTCTATCCAACAATTGGGCGTGTTTTTGAAGGTATTGCCATGTCTTGGGAGCAAAATGGCGAATTTGGTCTGTGCTTTCGCCCGTAATGCGCTGAGGAACGATCATCCAGCGAGTCGGCTGTAAGCCAGAACCATTAGCAATGTCTGAGCTCTTGAACATGGGGTAAAGGTAGTCATCCTCCAAATCAACTAATTCTCCATAGCCATTTCGGTATTTATTGTTTTCCTTACGAAATTCCATAACCTTTGCACAGTCGTGCTTAATGCCGGACCTCCATTTGTAGCGTTCCTCTCCTTCGATGTCTTTCAATTGGTCAAACAGCGCGATGTTGGCTACGATACATCCCTCTCGGTATCCAAAAGTCAAGGAAGGAACAGTGTCTTTGAAATTATTGTACACTTGGCATAGATAACTTCTATTTGAACGAGAGGCGGCGACAACAAGAAGACAAGCGTCTACAGCAGCATTAAAATATCTGGACGTATCGATATGATAGATTTCCGATCGCTTTATATATTGTTTGCTTCTCCAAGCATGGTGAAGGACTTTTCTTGCAACAGAAGTCTTGCAAAGCATTGCTAAGGTGGCTTCTCTGTTGTTGATCCATTCTATGGCTTTATTTAACATATATTCGGATATATCAAAATTACTTTTTCCTGTAATTGCGTCTATACCACGATGGTTCTGAAAATTCGATTTTTCGGGAAGATTATAACTTCCCATGCGCCCGAGCTTGGCGTTCGTAACCCAAGGAGTATTACCTATTACAAGAAGAGGGTCTGGCAAGGATTCAAGGATGTTATTCCAATTTACGTTAAAAAAGTCCTTGTTCATAATCTGTAAGGATGTAGTTATAGGAGTTATCTTGTTCAACAAAGAAGATTTAGCGAGTCTAATGTAATCCGGATTGATATCAATTCCAATAATGTTGCTTACATAAGGGAAAAACTCGAAGGCAGAAACAATAAAATTTCCCTTACCACAGGTGGGTTCCAAAATGCTTTTAGGTTCTAAGCCCTGTTGAGACAATAAAGAGCAAACCTGCCGAGCGAGTTCGATGGGTGTTTGGAAATCACCAAACTCAATTTTCTTTTTACTCTTCTTTCTAACTTTCATAGTCTTATCGGATCTTATAGATTCCATTCACCTTTCCAGCTTTTTCGATAACATGCCGGTATTGCAGCCGCCATTGAAGGGCGTTAGAGATTGTTAGATATCCTATTTCTGGTGGATTCGCTATAATTTCATCTGCAATTTGTAAGAGTTGAATTTCTTCGACAGGAAGTAGGCGATCTTGCATAAATGCTACAATATCATCCCTGTTCCCATTGTTTTCAATAATATTAAGAATTCCTGTAGTGATTTGATAGTCTGCTGTTTTATCTGCTTCTACAAAAATACCGTGTAAAATGTTGAGCCTTGCGGTGTGTGTTTGGTGATCATCTATCCTCTCATAGGCAAATAGTAGAAGTAAATAGCCTAATCCAAATATCTTTTGTCTTGCATTTTTAAATGGGCACGAGGACTGTGGCTGTTTGATACTAGTTACTTTTATATCTACATTAAGTTTTGGGAAATCAATACCCTTAGCAGAACTACCTTCCTCATAAGTGTATTTATTATAGAGGTACGTTTGAAATCTATGCTCCAAGTACGTCCCTACCGCTTTACCATCAGTGATACCGTAGATTGCAGGCTCAGCGTGGGTAGATTCAGACTCAGCAAAAACACTCGCTTCTTTGCGAAGCAATTTGACAGTCAGCTTGGGTTTCATATGTTATAATTTTATCTCACTTCCGCGTTCATTGTAGCAGACAAGCTCACGTTGCCCACCGGTGTAGTCCGGTACGGAATGAATGATTATACGCTTGTCACTGAGCTGCTCTATCTGTGAAATTGCCATCCTTTTCTCATTCTGCAGGTAGTCTGCAACTTCCGGCGAGATTGATAAATCAACACGCTTTATTTGTTTTTTCGAGGCTGAGAGATTCAAAAGCCGAATGATCTCGATGGCCAACGATTCATGACTTTTGACGAAACCTGTTCCGGCGCAGTTTGGACACGCCAAATAGGTGCTGGATTGCAGTGAAGGCCGCATCCTTTGACGCGTCATTTCAACGACGCCGAATTGGCTTATTCTCAATATCCTTGAGCGTGCACGGTCAGCCTTAACGGCGTTACGAAAAGCCTTTTCTACGTCTTTGCGGTGTTTTTGATTGCGCATATCAATAAAGTCGCAAATTATCAATCCGCCGAGGTCTCGCAGTCTAAGCTGGCGGGCAATCTCAACTGCGGCTTCCATATTGCTCTCATAAGCGGTTTGCTCAGCGTTTTTTTGTCCACGGTGCCTACCGCTGTTGACATCTATTGAAACCAGCGCCTCGGTTTGCTCAACTACGATTGAACCACCACCTCTAAGTTCGACAGTGCGGGACTGCGCTTTGGTGACCTCATCCTCAATACGATATTTATGGAACAGAGGGACTTTGTCGTCATAATAAGTCACCCTTCGTTTCATACGTGGGTAAGCCTGTGATAGAAAATCTCTGATTTTGCGGACCATACTTTCGGAATCACATACTATATTGGCTATTCGACTATTGAAGACGTCTCTTAGCGTGCGGATGACAAGGTCAGATTCCAGATAGAGCTCCCGCGGTACCTTTTCGGTTTCGATCCTTTTTTCAATGGTTCTCCATAGGCGCTTGAGATATCTTAAATCGCTTTGAATGTCACGTTTTGAGCACGCCTGTCCCGCAGTTCTAATGATAAAGCCATGTCCTCTGGGCGGATTACTCTGCTCAAGAATCTGTCGTAGTCTTCTGCGCTCATCGTCATCCTCAATCTTATGCGAGACACCTTGTCCTCGCATCCATGGCATCATGACTAAATACTTTCCTGGCAGAGAGAGATAAGTGCTGAGCGTTGGGCCTTTTGTTTTTATACCTTCTTTGGTCACTTGAACAACGATTTCGCGTCCTTTGCGAAGGCAATTCTGAATTGGTGGTCGCTCTTTCAGCGACTTACGCCGGCCGATACTCTCAACGGTTTTGCTGCGAGAGATCGAGAAATACCGAGGATGCAGATCGCTTTTATGAAGGAACCCGTTCTTGTCTATGCCCACATCTATAAATACTGCCTGGATACTGGATTCAATGTTTACTACTTTGCCCTTGTAGATATTACCAACATGGCTACTTAAGCTTGCCCTTTCAACATAGAGCTCCTCAAGAGAGCCGTCTTCAACTACGGCTACTCTGCATTCCTCCCTTTCAGCCATATTTATTAGCATTTCTCTTGCCATAATTTCATCCCTCATTCCATTGTTGATGCCTTGCAGTTTTATTAACAACACCAGCTTCCTGCCATCGAATGTTCACACGCTTTATCGGTAGGGCCAGTTTGCCCATATCCAGTTCCAGCAACGTTAAAATCTCATCTATGCGTATCGAACCAGCCGAGCTAATTTTACACCTTATAACTATACCTTGATCGTTGATTTCAATCGACTCCAGAAAAGGCTTGACATCTAATTTTTTTTCTAAATTACGCGAGCGTCTTAACGCTGGTCCTTTAGACCGTGTTACATACAAAGATTCGCTTGACAACAACTGTTGAGCTTTAGCTCTTAAGCTATCATCAATGTATTCAGGCTTGACCGGCAGCACGTATGTAGCTGAAATAGGCTGAAATGAGCCTTTTGTATCTGCGAGACTAACTGAAACCACCTCTAAACCCTTGGGCATTTGCTCGGAAAGCCTGGCTTTAATTTCGGATTCTAAATCTTGGTCTTTCAACAGGGTTTTGTTTTGTGCCGCAGAGAAATTTTTGTTGTCCTTTACCCTCACGCATAATAGCTCATCATCTGATTCTACACCGACACTTCTGGGTAGCGGCAAGGATAGCCTAGGTCGAGGATTGTAGCCGTGACTATATACAAGTGGTATGTTGGCTCTAACACAGGCTCGCTGAAAGACCCTGAGCGTTTCAGCATGTGAGAGGAATCTCGACAGCCCCCAAACTTTGAATCTAATCAGCGCTAAGATGGGTTTGGCGGTGCCATCGCGCAACGGACGTTGGGCAAAGCCCCCTAAGTTTTCGTTCGCAACTTCTATATGCACATCTCCTAATAGCATCTTGTATACATCTTAACATTATGCTCATCTTTGCTCGAAAGACAAACATTTTCAGCCAAATACGCAGGCGAATTTAGTATCGAGTTCTTTTTGTTTAGTTTTGAGTTGGGCGAAATTTCAACAGTTTGCGCAGGGGGGTAAAAGCAAAAATCGGGAATTTTGTATATTTTTTAAGTCGTTTATGGCCGGACATTTACGCCTTCGGCTCTGGTCTTAAATATACGAATTTTCGCATCAAAAGTGCAGGTTCGTTCAATTATGGGGGGAGATATTAGCCAATTTGTGAATTGGCTTATTGGTTAAATGAGCAATAGCTGACAAATAAAAAATTTTCAACTAGTTAACAAAACAGAATCTTAATTTTCATTCACCAATAACCATTCAACAATCACCTAAGGTGCCTGCATCAAAGTTTGCTTTAACATTCCAACTTGGCTTGAGCCGTTGATAGTATTCGTTGCGCTTCTTTATCGCCGGCTGCGCTATGGCTATCCCTTCAGGCGCATACAGTTAACCCAGGGCAAATACGCCATTGTTGAACCGGATGATTTCGCCCGGCTCAACAAACAGAAATGGCACGCCCAAATATCCAACAGCACCTTTTACGCCGAGCGGACGATGCGTTTGCAAAACGGCAAACGAGTAGTTATCAAGATGCACCGCCAGATTCTCAAAGTCCCCGATCATATGTTCGTCGACCACATAAATCATAACGGCTTAGACAATCGAAAGGCAAACCTTCGTCAGGCAACGCGCGCACAGAATAGCCGCAATCGAAGAAAGGTTCAGAAAGCCAATTTCCACTCGAAGTATAAAGGCCTGACTTGGTATAAGCATGAAAAACGCTGGGCCGTACGAATAATGGTCGATGGCAGGTCGAAGTTCCTCGGCTATTTCGACGACGAAGTTGAAGCTGCAAAGGCTTATGACAACGCCGCTAAGAAATATCACCGAGAGTACGCACTGCTAAACTTCCCGGATTAAAAATTCTTTCTTGCCTTTCCCGCCTAATACGATAATAATATGAACATGGCTGGACCAGTAAAAATGTCGTTAGAGCCGAGATAAAAGGAATAAAATATGGACTTACAAGGTATTCGTGAAGCCTTACGGAATCAGCCATTTGATCCTTTCTGTATTCGTCTGGCAGACGGGCGGTCGCTGTCCGTGCCGCATCCGGATATGGTGGCTGTCGGGAACCGTCGGATCATCGTGGTTCAGCCGGATGACTCATGGTCGGTGATTGAGCCGTTGCTGATTGTGTCTCTGGACTACGATGGTAAACACCGTCCACGGACGAACCGACGCAAACGGGGCAAAGCTTAATGCCTGGTAGAATTGGCATTAAAGAAAGTCCGTCTGTTGCGTATGTCCACCCTACAGAACCATTCACGAAATAAGGTTTTTATTCGTGTGCCTTATGCTCTTGTGTACTTAATGCCTTGTGCACTTACGCCTTATGTGCTTATATACTTACGCCTTATGCTCCTATGCACTTGTGCACTTTTTTATTGCTTTTCCCATCAATCCCAACAATAATAATAACAGCGTAAGCGGGATATACATCCTTGATGAGAGTGCCGACCGCAACGAAATATGAACTATGAACCCAAAACGATTTTTGTCAGAACCATCCTTGCTTCGCTGGAGTGCTTCGCAAAGGCGAGCGAGGCTACGCAGGATAAATCGGTTACATAATAGGCCGTGCCGCTGAGCTGTATAGTTATACAGGTAGGAGACAATATGTATGAGTCGCAAACGAAAGAAAGCAGTCTCGATACCTAAGGACGTAAAGCAGGAAGTTGAGGCAATCGTCGAACGCTTTAACCGGGAAAAATCTCGGCGTTCCGACTGTTATTACCAGGCCCGCTTCAGGGGAAGGTATTGTTACTTGGATCGCTCGGATTATGGTCGTTTGGGGCCTATATGTAGACTCACGTACACCGGCAAGATAGACGATTGGAAATTCGCCATTTTCAAGTGGAGCTCGGAAACGTACGATCCCGACGAATGGTTCTTTCCGGGTAGTGATCTTGTGGATGGCACCGTCGAAGGGGCTATGAGAGCAGGGCTGCAAGCATATACCGTATAACCACCGACTGAATCGGACAGGCGCGGCGTCGGGGAGCTTTTCGTTATGCGGAAAACATATAAACAATAGTTCGATCCATAAAAATGAAATTTAACAAGGATGCCCCAAGATACAGAGCGGGCCACGGAGATCTGATAGGCGGAACTGGTGGTATAACCCAGATGTGCTCAGCCGGCGATTTCCTGGAGGTCTACAAAGTTGACAAAACCTTCAGGATATATACTCCTGAGGCTTTGGACCCTAAAGAGACAGATCCTAATATGCCCTGGATGAGCAAACCAGTCGCCGATGTAGGATCATCAAACAGAATTATTGCAAGGGTGTTCATCCAATCTCACGAGGCAATAAAAAATACTCCTTTAAAAGGAAGTATCAACAAGGATGACATACTTCGCTGTATGCACCGATGCAAAGAACTTCTGCTGATCTGTGATGACAAGTATATATCTGTAAGCAAAGAGGTCGAGCGAATATGTGAAATGATACGAAAAAGCGAACTGCAGAAGGATAGTCGTCATTATGTGGACTTTCCTCAGGTTCAACGATTAGAGGAAAACTGCACGATGTTCTTGAGTAATGCGAAGTTAGTCATACAAACGCTTGCGGAACTGATAAATGTGTTTTATAGGACAACTTTTGATGGGCCTAGGTTTGACAAGATTATCATATGGGCAAAGAGGGAACTAAAGCATAATAAAGGATTCATTCAATATTTAGAGAAGACCAAATTAGGTCTGAAGCGCATTGTTGAACTTCGAAATGCACAGGAGCATCCTAAAATGCAAAGAAAGCTAATAGTTGAAAACTTCGTATTACAACCAGGCAACAAAATCGCTCCTCCTCTTTGGTGTATTAGTGGCGAGAAGCCTGCTCTTATTCACCATGAAATGAAAGCAATCATCGACTTTCTTGTAGCCATATCGGAAGGTGTACTTCTTAACTGTGTAATGGACAATATTGAAAGTTCATTCCCCTTTATTGTGCGTGAGGTCGCCAATACTGCTTTGGATCCACAGTGCCCGATTAAGTATTTCGTTGAACCTAATCTTCAAGCGTTTTAATGTAAGATGGAGAAATAAATACGTAACCAATCGATCATAGGGACTCACGATAACGCTCGCCTATTAAGTTCGATCTTTAACAGAGATTTTGGATTTTAGTGATACAAAAAAATAATGGAAAAAGTAAAAAAATATGGAACCCATATATTAATGGCTGAGGACAGTGCACAGAAAACGGTAATGTCCCTAATAAACTACAAGAGTTATATTGAGATGCAAAACTTTTTTGACGGATAAGGAGAAGAAAAGGTGCTTTTGTTCATAGATGAAAGCGGACAGGATCGTCAGGTTATGCCTTGCGAAGTCTTGGCTGGTATAGCTGTGGCTGAAGAGAATCTTTGGAATTTGATAAAGGCTATTCGCTCAGCCGAGAAAGACCACTTTGGAGATTATCTTAGAAATTTGCGAGTAACGGAGATCAAGGCAAGAAAACTTTTAAAACGCAAGTGTTTCAAATTAGCCAATCAAAAGATCGATATTCCTGAACAAGAACTGCCAGCTTTGGCTAATTCTTTTCTATTGAAAGGGCTATCATCTCATAAATCGAAAAAAGTCTGCTCCTCTATGACGGCCAGAGAGATAACCGGATATAGTCGTTCAGTTCTGAATTTTGTTGACAAAGTCATCGATATAGCAGCAGGCTTTGAAGTCAAAGTGTTTGCCTCAGTAATAGATAAGAACTTTGCAACAATAGGAAAAGATACTCTAAATAAGGATATTGTGTATTTATTCGAAAGGTATTTTTATTTTCTTAAAACCCTTCCGGAACACAGCCGTGGCCTTGTTGTGTTTGATGAATTAGAAAAAAGTAAAGCTCAGAAACTAATCCAGCAAATGGCAAGTTATTTTTTGGGGACTAATACCGGACAGTTCAGAAGCTCAAAGATTATTCCAGAGCCATTTTTCGTTCATTCGGAATTAACCACGGGAGTTTTTTTAGCCGACTTGACGGCGTATATTATTGGTTGGGGTTGGCGTCTTAATAAGATGTCACAACCAACTCGACCAGAACTCGAATCATTTGCCAGAAAATTACATGATATGCAGTTTATTGGTGAAAAACCAAAAGATGATGGCAATGGGACATGGACTCTTTATGGTGTAAAGTATATTGAAGATAAGAAACAAGCTGAAGATAACGAAAATTTGGAACTATAAAAAGAAAAAGGCAATGTCCGATCCGAAGACCGACCAAAGCCTCCAATAACAATATCGTATATATTTGACTTAAGTTCAAGGAAATTCTTTAAGTTTTTTGTTTATAATTATATAACTTGTTATTTAGCAAGTACTTGTAGAAAGGAAAGTATTTTAACTTTTTGTTTATAATCTGTACTTTCCAAAAAGAAAAAACGCTAAGCAACGAGCTTTAGCAGTTTATAAAACTGTTTGTGAATT
>CAYNTC010000004.1:0-29013 GCA_964399795.1 uncultured Pirellulales bacterium
TCGATAAGCCGGACTCGATGGCTTGTTGTGGATTTAGTGAATTTGCAAATGTCGCAATCATGATGACGAGTCCGGCATTACCCAGAACCATAAGTACCGATGCGATTCGACGTCTCTGTTTATTGCCGGTAATAAGCTCAGCCTCTTTAGTGGTAAAGCCGGTGCCTGTGAAGCATGACAGCGATTGGAACTTGGCCAGGGACCATTCAAGGCCCGTCAATTGGAATGCTATAGCCCCTATCCTCACTACTGTGAACGAAACAGTAAGTACGATGATGAACAATGCCCAGCTCATATAAAAGCCCCTTGCTAATTATTCAGAACTTTCTATCTTAGTTCTACAACCACTTTTTTCTTCTAAAATAGAACAACATGATGACCGCGACGGTTGCCATGACTGCCCAAACACATGCGTAGCCCCATCGCCACTTTAACTCCGGCATGTTCTCGAAGTTCATTCCATAGATGCCTGCAACAAAAGTAAGTGGTATGAAAAGCGTTGCAATAATTGTGAGTACTTTCATAACGGCGTTCATTTTATTGCTGATACTCGAAAGGTAGATGTCAAGCATTCCTGATACCATGTCACGGGAGCTTTCTATGGTATCAATTATCTGTATTGTGTGGTCATATACATCCCGCAGGTAGATGCCGGTTGACTCATCTATAAGCTGCGAGTCAGCCCTTTGCAGCCCGCTTATGACCTCCCGTAGCGGCCAGACCGATTTGCGCAGAAATATCATTTCTCTTTTGAGTGAGTGGATTTGCTGGGGTGTTTTTTCTCCTGGGTCAGTTACCAGTTGTTCTTCCATAGACTCGATTTTTTCGCCAAGCTTTTCCAGGACTGCAAAGTAGCTGTCCACGATGGCGTCCATCAGGGTATACGCCAGATAGTCGGCTCCCATTTTGCGGATGCGTCCCTTGGCATTTCTGATTCTGTCCCTTATGATTTCGAAAACGTCTCCGACCCGCTCCTGAAAAGAAATCAGAAAATTATTACCCAAAACAAGGCTTACCTGCTCAGCTTCGACCATCTGCTTTTCGTCGTTGTAGCTGAGCATTTTCAGTACGATAAACAAATAATTGTCGAAGTCCTCGAGCTTGGGACGCTGGTCTGTGTTGAGGATATCTTCAAGAATGAGCGGGTGCAGATCGAATTGCTTGCCGAGCTTCTCGATAAGTACAATATCGTGGATGCCATCGATGTTAATCCAGGTAACCGTTTTGGTATCTTTGAACTTGAAGCATTCTTCAATGTTTGTAACTTGTTTTTCCTCGAAATTCTGCTCGTCGTAGTCGATGTAAGTAATCCGCACGACATCTATCTTTTTTTCGCCGATGTGTACCAGCGTCCCAGGAGGCAAACCAGCCTTTTTCGAATGCCTTTTTGTAAATCTTGGTTTATATGGATTTAATTTGATTTTGTGTTTCACTCGCATTGATCACGTTCCTAATCAAGGCCAAACTATTTGTTGAGTCTGATGTTTTCAGATCAAGCGTTTTTAGGTTTGCGGGGTTTTCTCAGGATGATGCTCGTTGTGATCAGGCCGGCAACAAATCCCATAAGAAAAGTCAATATCAAAAGCAGTGCTCTCGGCATCGTTACCGACGCGAACAATAGCTTTGTCTGGACTGCCTCTGTGTTCTGCAAGAATACGATCAACGCCAATACTGAAATAATAATTATAAGAATAATCTTGACCTTTTTCATACCTGACCTCATCTTTACTGATTGAGTTTGAATGGTTCTGATTCTATCAGGAGTTATTCGTTCTGTCTTTCTTTTTCAGGTTCGTCTTGTGAGGTTTTATTTTCCTGCTTACTAACCACATGATGGTTTGCTTTTGTAGTTTTACCTTTCAGATTTTTCACGGTTGCAAATGGAAAGCTTATCATTTGGCGCAGCCCACCGATGGATGAGACATTTCGGACTTGACCTGTTACCTCTGCAAAGAGTTCATTCATAACGATCTTTTCTTCGACCTCTCCGGTTTCCTTAACCATGGCTAACCGATGCAGAGAATATAGCCCGATCAAGAATGCCAATGCAAAGAAGAAATCCCACTGTTGCAAATTTAAGGTCAGTAGACTGAATTCACCTCCCGGACTTGTATACTTGAGCGTCCAGGCTAATTCCCGGCCTGCGAAGAAATCTGCGAATTTGCCGCCTAAGATGGGCGCTATTCCAGCAGCGAACGAATTTACAATGGTATTAGTTGCAAGATAAGCAGTGGCTTGTCCCTGTGGTGCCAATTTTAGGCCAATATTGCCCGATGCCAGTGAGACGCCGGCTGAAGCAAGACCCATCACCATGTGAATTACGATAAGTATTGGTATTGTTAAGAAGTATTTCTCAGGCATTGTGGTGAATGTCCAGGCTAAAATCGCTAATATGAACAAGGGTCCACAGATAGCAAGGACGGACTTATTGCTGAAACGGTCCGTGTACCTGCCCCAGATTTTAAGAAATGCAAAGTTCATTACCTGGCTAACTATCGAAAGAGCTATGATAAACGACATACTCAAGCCTAATCTTTTAAGCATATAAACCATAAAGAAAGGCCCGGCCAAATTCACTGCAAAATTCCAAGAGCTCATAAATGCAATGAGCTTTCGGAAGTTCTCATCTTTGAAGGGTTGACCAAGAAGTTTTATAATACCCGTTTTCTCTTCAGGCTTGGGCATACGTTTTTCCGGTGTTCGAGCGAGAAAGTAAAGCCCGAGAGCCCCGGCTGCAAAACCTACAAGGAACAAGACGGAGTACCCTTGTACTTCATAACTGGGCAGCAATTTTTTCCATAGGTCCAAATAAGCCGCGGCGCCTATACTCAGAGCAATCCCAACGCCCGTGGCTATTCTCATGCGTTTCGAGAAGAAAGAGCCAAGCAGGTTCTGAGGTATCAGGTCTCGCATCCAAGAGTTCCAGCTACAGCCTGAAACTGCTCCGAATGCAGATGCAGCTATCATCGATATCAACAACACTGCCAGCCCTATTTTGGCCCCGAACAAAAAAGGAATCAGAGCAATTAGTAGCCAGCACAGCCTGCTCAAACCGGCTGCTATAACAACGATTGCTCGTCTATTACGTATTTTTTCAACCAGAAATATCGATGGCAATTGAAGAAGTTGAGCTAACGGCCCAATGGCTGCCAGAAGGCCAATCACCAGATTAGAAGCGCCGAGTTTTATGGCAAAAGCTACCAGAAAGGCTCCGCCGGTCAGTATCCCCATGGTCTGGGACGCTATCCCATCTTTAATAACGTAGCTAAGCCCCGACTGAATCTGCTGTTCCGTCAGATCCTCTTCTGTCTTGAGCCACACGATCTCGACCTCCTTTCCTTCGAATATGCAGCCGTGTTTTTCCCCGCAAAGACGAGAAAATTTCAGAGTGCTCTTTAGCTTAATTATTTTATAGGTTCTTTATTATAGTCTCGAATTCCTCAGTTTCTATTCGCTAACGGCCTTTTTTTAGACGTAAATAATTATAGTTTTACTGCGCTAACATAAGTAGGAATCTTTTGAAAATCTATCACCCTGAGGTAATGCCGTCAAGTCTACTGCTCGAAACAATATTTATCATTTGCGTGGCAGAGAAGTGTCGTCCTGACATTAATGCATTTTTCTGTAAGGGCAATGTTTCGTCATCGCTTTTTTCTATAAAAAAAATGTGCCACCAAGCACAGACCAGGTGGCACGGTTTTAGACCAAGTCATAAACTACGTTACTGTCCTTTGACCTTGACTTTGATTGGCTTGGCTTTTTCGCTCTTGGGTAGCGTGATGGTCAGCACGCCATCCTTGCAGGCAGCCTCGATCTTATCGGGGTCAACGTCGCTCGACAGGTTCAACTCCCGCCTAAAGGAGCCGTACGATCGCTCACTGTGGTAATAGCCCTTTTCCCTTTTTTCCTCTTCAGTTTTTTTCTCTCCACTGATTGTAAGCCTGTTGCCGTGCACGGAAATGTCTATGTCTTCTGCCTTGCAGCCGGGAACCTCCGCCTTTACCACAAAATCATTTTCTGTTTCTGCGATGTCAACAGCCGGCCATCGGGCGCCGCCCCAGAACGGCATATCCCAATCATCAAAGAAACCCCTGAGTAAATCATCCATTTCCCTGTGAAGCCGAGCCAAGCTGCTTCTGTCCGCCTCTCTTTTCTTAACCGGTACCAGTGCCATAATATTGCCTCCTTTCTTGATACATCAAGATTTGAGTTGTTTAGCCGTTAGCCGCGACAGTTTTGGCTAGCGCAATCTGTGTAGGTTTCCATATACTAATCATCCGTACATCCCCCGTTGTTGTTTCATGGGATCAGCCGATAGATTGTGTTGTAGCTTTGGTGCGACGGCGGTCAGCGCTTCTTTAGCACTGACAATTGCGCTGGCCAGTTAGCCTATGTAAGTTATGCTTTGCCCCAGGTTGCTGTCTTTAGCACATTGCGTACGGCTTTGGCAGTATCGCTTCCTATTTCCTCGGCAGCCTCGATGGCCCCAGTAGTAGCGTGCTCAATGGCCTTGGCGGTATCGGCACCGATATCACCAACAGCTGTTACTGTCCCATCCACAGCATTCACGGCGATTTTTGCAGCGTCGGCTCCTACTTCCGAAGCGCCTTTGATGATTCCTTTCACGGCAGACTTGATGGCTACTCCGATGTCCTGGCTTGTATCAGCCGCGGCTTCCACTGCCCCAGCTATAATCTGCCCAACAGCTTTCTCAGTTGCCGTAGCCACTTGAGAAACGCCGTCTACCGCAACCAATAGAACATCCCGTGTCGCTTCAACGACCGACTCAGCCGTATCGCCAGTTCCTTTTATTGCACCTGTCACTGCTAACTTTGCAGTACGGCCAATATTAGATAGACTTGACTTTGCCATTTTTCAACCTCCATGCAGTAATAGCTATAAGGATAAACGACATTACCGTAGAAACGTGTAAAAAATTTATTCCAACAATCTCAAATTCAACAAGCTGCGTTCTATAAAAATTTGCCCAAAACAATAACCGCACCTTTACCGAGAACTGCATTCCTTGATGGTATTTCCATCATATATGAAGTTATTGTATTACTTGTTCCATGCAAGGCAAGAAAAATCCTCGAATTTTTAAGCGAACTCGCGGGTTCCTATCTGTATCTAAATCCCGCAGCGAGGCAAGGCTCGTTGAATCTGTTAGCATATTGCTGAAGCATAGCTGGACAAAGAGAAGATTAGCCCCGTACAACCAGAAAGCCAACATAACTGAGGTAAAAAGCCAAGAATACCCATCCCTCCCATTTATCCAGAATCCGCTTCTTGCCTGTGAACATATAGAGAAATAGCGCTAAACTTCCCACAATTAGTACCAAAATATCCACATTGTATTTACTCTCGAACAGTATCGGCCTAATCGTAGCACTGGCGCCAAGAATAAAAAAGATGTTAAAGATATTTGAGCCTACGACATTGCCGACGGCAATCTCAGGATTTCTCTTGTATGCCGCTGTCGCCGACGTTGCTAGTTCTGGCAGTGACGTTCCTACAGCGACGACCGTCAGACCAATCAGTGATTGGCTTACACCCAGAGCAAGCGCCAGACTCACCGCACCATCTACGGTCCACTTACTGCCTAACAGCAATAATGCAAGTCCTGTAATGATGAATACTATTATGCTGGTCGATCCGCGTCCTTTACCCGGCACCTTCTGTTCAATCCCTTCAATTGGTCGTGCAATACTGGCTGAATAATAGATAAACACCAGGAAAAATGACAACAAGACAAGCCCATCTATTCGCCCCAGAGTGGACAGACCGGTTTTATCAATCAACATATCGTTTGCTAAAATGCCAACCAGAATCGCAGCCAGAAGGCTTAATGGTATTTCTTTCCAGGCCGTGCCCTTGCTAACTGCCAGAGGGAATATGACAGCGGAGACCCCAAGAATCAGAAAGATGTTTGAAATATTGCTTCCCAGTATATTACATAAGGCAATGCTCGTATTGCCTTTAATGCTTGCTGTTATATTGACAAAAAGTTCTGGTAAAGATGTCCCGAAAGCTACAACGGTCAGACCGATTACAAGATCGGATACCTTCAATTTCTTTGCCAAAGACGACGCCCCATCGACCAGCAAATGAGACCCCATGATTACCAAAGTAAATCCGAACACTACCATTGCGATCGTCAATATCATCGCTAAGCTTCTTAATAAATGGATTTTTGGTACGTGCTTAGCTCAGTAAACATACCGTTTATGTACTATTGAGTCTTATATTCGGAAAGTACCGGCCTGACGGATGACCCTTTTCACGGGCTTATGAATACAGAATCCGATTGTTCAAGAATGTTGCTTAAGTTTCTTTTTTGCCTCTTTTGCCAATCTCGCTTGTGATAAATATAACTTACAATTAGAGGCAAAACACTGCTTGCCTCCGCATAGACCATCTGTTCAAAACCGGTGTCAACTTTTCCCCATGAAGATGCTTCTTTGAGCGTAGAGCCCGAGCAGGCTCCATCCCTGACGTCAGCAACGGTAATTTGGACAGCATATTTGTGCATCGGGACAGGCTTTCCCAGGACTTCTGCGCAAACAACCGAGTCCTGCGCGAAGTTCTTGGGTACTCCGCCACCTATGATAAATAAACCAGAAACCGGAGACTTGATTTTTATCTCTGTCAGTTCTCTGAAATCCTTAACACAGTCTATACTGACATGATTTTCCATGTTCTCGACCTGATGCTTTACTAAGCCAAATCCTGCGCTTGAATCTGAAAAAGCAGGGCAAAAAATCGGTACATCGTTTTCATACGCCACCTGCACCAACGAGTCCTTTTTCTTAGCGTTATCAACGAGATATTTGCCCATTTCTCTTACAAACTGACGTGATGAATACGGCCTTTTGTCAAGTGAATCTGCAATCTCTCGAATTGTATTGTCGCAGATCTGTAATTGCTCTTCATCGATAAAGGTGTCATATATTCGATCGATGTACAACTTCCTTAATGATTTATCATCTACATAAGGGCTGCCCTTATAATGCCTGAAACCCAGCGCTTCAAAGAAATCCATATCAACAATTGTAGCTCCACTAGCGACAACAACATCCACCATGTTATACTTGACCATATCTACATATATCTGCATACATCCCGCTGCGCTGGTGCTGCCCGCTATACAAAGAATAATTGTGCAATCCTTGTCGTTCATCATCGTGTTGAGAATATCTGCTGCTCTGGCGGTGTCCCTGGCGGTGAAGGACATGTCTTTCATCTCCTCGATAATTGCCGTGGAGTCGAACGATTTTATGTCAATATGCTCAACTGGTTCTTTCAAAAAGTCGTTCTTCTGCATACTTAGCCTTTGAATTTATAGCTCAACATCTTATATATAAGTTTTGCCGCGAGAAAATCCGGAGCCTTATTATTTTCATTTGGGCAAAGCTCTACGACATCAAAACCTACTACGTCTCTTTGCTCAAAGACTTCTCTGAGCAAGCAGAGAACCTCATACCATAATAGTCCGCCAGGCTCGGGCGTACCTATCGAAGGCATTATCGAAGGGTCAAAAACATCCAGATCGATAGTAACGTAAACCTTTTCCGACAGTTTGCCGACGACTCTTCTTATCCAGTTCTTTTGACCACAAACATCCTTGGCGAAAAAGACTTTTGCAGGCTCAAGATATCTTTTCTCAGAAGCGTCCATACTTCTTATACCTACCTGAATAACAGGACACAATTCTCTAACCCTTGCCATCACGCAGGCATGATTGTATTTTGAGCCGTTGTACTCGTCCCTCAAATCGGCGTGGGCATCGAGCTGTAGGACCGTTATTGTCTGATTCTTTTCAGTCTGTGCCCTTATAGCACCGATGCTGACCGAATGTTCTCCGCCGAGAACTACCGTGAATTTAGCTTTGTCAAGATAGTGCCGGACTTTCTGCTGAACCGCTTTAATCATATCTTGCGGTGACGGCTCGAATTGTACTGCTTTATCTGTATATATGCCTTTCTTATAGACCTCGCTGTCGGTCTCAATATCGTAAAGCTCTAAATTTGCTGAAGCTGCTATCATTGCAGCCGGGCCTTTATCCGCACCTTTGATCCATGTACTCGTCTGGTCATAAGGCACAGGTATTATAACGATTTGTGCCCTATCAAGGTGTGAATACTCCTTCGGTATATCTGCAAAATTGGCTGCGTTTGTCATAATGGAGGTGTTCCCGACAGCATCTCAAAGCAACAAGCTCAGCGGCGCTAAGGATTGATCACCTGGAACGAGGCATGGTTTCATCGAACAAGAACATAGCAATCGCCACTGTTGTTGTCCAAAGTTCTTTCTGTCCTCTGGCAGCTTGAGTAATGTTTGACGTTCTGATTATCATGCCGCTGGATTTATAGACCTGCTCCTTTTCGGACCAGGCTTTGTTGGGATCGACTTCCAGACCCAGAGTCGTTCCCAGCATCCCTGCTGCTAAGTCTTCAGCCAGATCTGCCGCCTCTCGTTGATTCATTCCATGACTATGTACTTCGCTTAAATAGCCCCATTTATTGCCATCTTTGGGGACTGCGATTCCAACCGAGGATGCGACTAATCTGCCGTACTCATTCGTGTCGGCTCGTGCCATTACGCAGTAACATATTTCTCCAGGGGTCAATTGTTGCAGTCCTTTTTCTCTGCTGATTACTTTGCATCCAGGCGGTAAAATTGAGGACACTTGAACCAGATTCTGCTGGGCGACACCCGCTTTCCTCAGCGCTTCTTCGAAGGATTTCAGTTGGTACTTGTGATGGCCAACACCTTTTGTAAGAAATACCTTGGTTGGAACAAAACTGTCCATCTCCATCTCCACCAAAACGATGTGATTAACAGTATCCGGCCTTGCTTAGGCCCCACGAGCGGATTATATATGCTAGAATATGGTTGACAACAGAAATTCTCAGAAACGCAGATACTTTTTCGCTTTCTGAAGTCTTAATCCTACCTTCCCGATATCTTCAATACGCCGTATCAGATTCTTCTTTCGCTGTTGTAGAATCCGCTTGACCGTAATAGGTCCCAGGCCGGGCACCCGCAGGAGCAGCAATCTCGGTGCACGTTTTACCTCTGCCGGGAAGAACTCAGGATGTTGCATAGCCCAGGCTTCTTTCGGGTCGACAGCGAGTGACAAGTTGTTATTATTCTCAAAGATGATGTCAGATTCTTTGAAGCCATACTTGCGGAAAAGGAAGTCAACCTGATAAAGGCGGTGCTCGCGCACAAAGATGTCTGTTAGACCGTTCTGCCTGATTTGTTCACCAGCTATGGATTCATCACCCAGTCCCTTTTGATAGGCACTGAAGTAAATCCTGTGAATTTTCAATCTTTCATATAGTCCCCACATATAGTTAACAATCTCTCGATCTTGTTCACCTGCTGCGCCCACGACAAATTGCGTTGTCTGTTTGATCCTTTCATATCTGGTCCCACGCGCGGTCAATCTGCTGATCAGCTTTATAGGCTCAATTATGTCACGAATATACTTCTTCTTGCACGAGAGTTCCGCTAGATTCTTTTCTCCTGGTACTTCGATGTTCAGTGATACCGCGTCACTAAGTGAAATAGCGTCTTCTATCGCCGCATCACTTGCGCCAGGAATGATCTTTAGGTGAATGTATCCTTGATATCCATATTTTCTTCGCAGAATTCTGGCTGTTGCATTGAGTCGATCCATCGTCGCATCAGGTGATCTGAGCAAACCTGAGCTTAAGAATAATCCAAAGACTTCTCGTCGATTGTAATAATCCAGAAATGCTCTTGTGGTTTCTTCTGGAGTCAGGGTGCACCTGCGCAGGTCCTGTTGTTCTCTCAGTGGGCAGTATTTGCAATCGTTGCTACACACATTTGATATTAACGTTTTGAATAATATGCTTTTGCCCCCATTTGGCAGAGTTACCGGATATTTCCATTGGTTCTGACTGCTTCGTCTACGTCTCTGATCTTTGTCGGAACCACAGGCGCAAGCCAAATCGTATTGAGAATCGGTACTAAGTATCCGAAGTTTCTCATGGGTATCAGGTTTGCAGATAAGCCCGACCATGACTGCTCTATTTCTTAGCGCCTTTGGGTTGTACTTGCAGGTCAATTGAAGGCGCAGCTCAGAGAACTGCATTTATGCTATACAATAGTCCTTACCATCCAGGTTCTATTGCTGTTGTTGATTTCCTTGCTGCTCAGCCCTTTTTACCACAAAGAAGTAAACTATTGGGCCTACGAAGTATATCCCAAAGGAAACCAAAATTGCAATAGCCCATATTAGCTTGTCATATTCACCATTCTTTGTGAGTTGGTGGGGGAATTTCGATGGTGGTCGCTTCAGACAGTCGATCAACATAACAATCGAGAAAATTACTCCTGCAATTATTAATAGCCATGTGAAAACGCCAGCTGTGAAAACAGGGCTTATCGGCCACCAAGGAAATCTAAATAGTGATTCCATCATTTTGTAGCCTCCCAAAATAACTTTTACTATTTTACACGATGATAGCCTGTTCAGCTTGCAAGATACCACAAGTTGAAAATACCAACGTTAACAGATATTCGCACACTTAATTAGTTTTGCTTTCCATCCTTGCTAATAAACATATCCCATTGCTTAAATTGTCAACTGTACCGAAATCGTAAATGTCATTTTCCCTCGTACACGGCATTGAGGCATCGTTTGATCCTTCATCAAACTACAAATAGCTTCCGGTAGCCAACTTTGCACTAACACCTGAAACTGGCACTACTATAAATAAATCAATTTTCTACACATAATATTCCTCCAACACAAAAGTTAAACTAACCGCATTATGGCTACATAATAGGATGCCTATTGTCCTCGACGAGCAGCCAGTATTAGCAGCTACGTATCTGTCTCAGACAACCTTCAATAAACTAAAAAACAACCAAAGATCCACTCCCACATAAATTTGTATTTAAATAACGTGGCTGTAACAAGATTGAACACCACCTCCTTCCCACATAAGTTCAAAACAGGCTTCAGGTTAGATTCCAGAAACCGTTACGTAATACTTAAAGCCTGAATTGATGCCCACGTTTTAGATGTAACTTTTCGCGCTATTTGGTGAAAAATATGTATATTATCCAACAAATAGCCTATATTATAATACCAAATAAATAGCCTGCTATTCAAGAGAAATCCCCCCAATGAGGTTTTCAAATCTGCAAGAATATAGGACATCTGCTACTGCTAACAATTATCTCAGAAGAGAAAAATCGCATGGGCCCACGCTTTCGATCAGCTTGAGCCCCGGACCATTGCGATTAGCAGCAAATAATTAAGCAGATACCGGATAGACTTACTACTATGGCTAAATCGGTGCAGTTGCACCTCTGGCTCTATTAGGGCCTGAAACCAGCCAATTCCATAAGCAAAGGAAAAAGCTTCAGCGTTAACAGCCGACCACGTCTTTCTGTGTGCTTATAAAAGACCCTTTTTTAGAATGACGTTGGCATATAAGGCTCTCTCACTCGTCGCGGCAATAGCATAAGCCTTCTTGGCTCTTTCGTAAAACGCGAATCGCTCGACGAATTCAAAATCCGCGAATTTTTCACCGCTTTTTTTGATTATCGCGCGATAATCCTCCCAGATTTTAGGTTTTTCATCGTCGCCGGCTACAACACTCATAAGCGCTACTGGCTTATCCACGTAAACATCCAAGGGAAAGAACTTCAAGATTGCCTCGAGAAGCTCACAAACACCGTGGCCGTCACATCTGATAAGCCTCTGAGCGATACTGGCTGCCGGGAAATTGCCATCAGCTAAAACTATTTCGTCGCCATGGCCCATTTCCATTAATATCTTCATCAGCTCGGGTGATACTATTGGAGGAATGTTTTTCAACATAATTATCCCATCCTTATTAAAAAACCCGTCATCAAATCAATTCATGCTGCAACTTTATTTTTTTAACAGGCTATATATCCAAAACATTAGTCCGTGTCAAATACCTCTTCTGTTAATGTCCACTATTCATGTTTTTTGCAATTAGATAAGTGTTTTTGCTGCGTGTCGGATGTGTTTTCGATTACATAATCTGAGGCTATTCGAGACATATTTACTTCATAGCCACTTCGGGCATATTCATAATAATAGATTATCAGCAAGTATAGTCAGAATCTTCTTAGATTACAAGTCGCTGTCTTGCTGATTATACTTGATCCTTAGAAGTTCACTTTGCTATAAGGGCATGAAGACTGCAACTTTTTGAACTCTACTGCAGGCTTAATGATGCCCGCTGTTGCGGGGTTAGCCTAATAAAAGAGCTTTTTCGAGTAATTTAATGGGAATTCATGGAAACTTCTTGTACTCTCTTTGGGGCGCGCGGTTTCATTTCGCTTCTCGTTTCGTCTTGCTTATTTAGGCATTGCCGGTATATATCGGCAAGTAATGCTGCAGAATTTTGCCAGGTAAGATTTTTTATATCAACTAAACTGTTGGCGCGGAGAGTTGAAATTAACTGACGTTGTGTTGCCAAAAGGTCTATGTGTTTAGTTAGGGTATCGACGTCTCCTGCCTTGTGGACCAGCCCATGCTTATTGTGCTCGCAAACCGCGCCAGAGGCGTCGGAGACAAGTAGAACACAACCGCATGCTCTGGCCTCGTACGTCACAAGTGCGCTTCCTTCCGCCAACGATGGCAGGACCAGAGCGTCACTGCGTCGCATAATGCTGGCCATGTCAGAAACGAATCCCAGATATTCAATACTGGGATGGCTAAGCTGGTTTTTGAGTAATTTCTGATATCCAGGAACGAACTGTCCACAAATGTAGAACTTTCCGAATTTGGATGCTTGAGACCGCAACCATGCTTGTAGGGCAAAATGCAGACCTTTCAATGGAAAACAATCACCAATATATACCATAGTGAACGAGGAGCAGTTGCTCCGACGCGGCGCTTGTTCCGTGGGCGAAAAAACCGCCGGATCGAAACCGTATTGATGTCGTATAAGCCGCTTCTGCTCAAAGCCTTTATCTATAAACGTTTTTTTGACAAAATCCGAGGGACATAGTAGCCAGTCAGCAGCGGCAAATTCAGCTTCTTCGTGGGCCAACTTTTTTGTATTAAATTTGGCGTAGTGTGATCTCTTGAGCGTGACATGTAATTTTCTACACTCCTTTTCGCATACATCAAAAACATAACCAGTATGTGCGCTAGGTCGTTCCATGACCGTCTTTATCCCGAGTTCTCGCGCGACCTTAATCGTCTGCAGCGCCGCGCCAGGCCAACAATGTATGATGTCGATCCTGTTGGAGAACCGTCGTAAAGCTCTGGCTACGATCCTATCGTGCAGTGCTGAGGACCTGACCACCCCCAGCGGTCGTATTGGCAATCTAAGCCCATAGAGTGACAGAGTCTGACGTTGATAGTGCAGTCCGCTTATAGAATTAACACAAAACCCACAGAATAAGCTGACATCAAGGTCTTGATTGACTAAGCCAAGCACTTGATGATATGCTGTATGGCCTACCCCTTGATCACCTATCGTAAATGGAAAGCTATATAATATCCTTGGCTTATTCATAGAATTTCTGCAAAAAGAACTTGATTGGAACCTAATCGAATTCCTTGTGAAGTATTGTTGCTCTACGCTTAATTTCCTTTTGAGGTACATGATTTGGCAGATTAATTGAGTCAATTTTGGGACGGTCGCTGTATTCGTATATATCCACCCGCTGGAATCGTAGCGTTCGTAAAAGGTTGACCGTCATTTGAAAATCCTCTTTGGTTTCGCCAGGAAAACCTACAAGCACATGAGTCGAAAGTAATACCTGCGGGTACGCCTTGCGTAGCTCCTTGATTGCTTGTATTACCTCGTCCGCCTTGTAGTTTCGTCGCATTAAAGTAAGTATCCTGTCACTGCCTGATTGCACAGGCAGCATCAGCATACCGATTCGCTTTTTGTTGGATGCGAGAAGCTCTATCAACTCCGTCGCATATTGGATGAACCATTGCGGCCCGAAATCAAAAAGTGCAAGTTGAAATCTACCTTTGCGAGATAGAATTTCCCTTAGCAGCTCAGCGATGTTACTGCCAATATCCTGCCCATACGAGCCGACGTCACCAGCTATTAGGCTAAACTCAGTAAAATCCTGATTAAGTCCACGGTCAAATTCCTCAAGAATATCAGCCAGCGGCTTGGAACGAAGAGGCCCTGCTGCGAAACGTATCGCGCAATAGCTGCACCGGCCCATACATCCATGGGCAATTCTAAGGCAATAGGGCTTATCTACCGGCTCAAGAGAATGTCTTACGTTTCGAATCAAACTCAAAGCTACAAGGATTCGTCTTAGGCCGGTGACCGTGACAGTTCTGCGAACCAGCGCCCGGCAAAACTCTTGTACAGTGCCAAACCTGTAAAAGCGACCGAAACACTCCAGCGACTTGGTCATGTAAGGCTTAATATAGTTGAGGTCTTTAAATTGACTTAGTTTGACCTTAGCTCCAATGACCTCGTCAAGCTTAGAAAGACGAACTGGAGGGATCACAATTGCATCGAAATTCTCGCGAATTCTTTCCTCATTAATGCCTGCAAGACATCCTAAAATAATGAACTGCGAATCTTTCGGCCTTTTTTTATCAGCTATAGACAGATATTTTATGCTCTTTTCCTCACAGAGCACATCCACACCACACGTCGAGCAGACAACAAGATCGGCTTCCTGGAATTTCCTGGTGACAGTGTAGTTATTGGCCTTGAAGTAATCGTGCAGCAATGCCACGTCCATGGCACTTCGAGGACATCCATTCACATATGCTATACAAACTTGCCGAGGTTTTTCTAATGCAACATCTATCATGACACACCTAAAATTACCCGTCTGAATGAGGATACTCAACTATATCTCATCAAAACTCACCTCAGCTACGCTTAAATCCGTTTGCTTTATCTCCACAAGGGAAGCATCCTGTTTTAACCTGCGGAAAGCTTGATATGCGGTCGGACAAATTTACTCACCACTCCTCATAATGTATATTTAGAAGTATACAATGCCTTTACATAGTCGTCAAGCATTTTATATCTTAGCTGCGTATTTTTGTGGTCGGTTGATAGGCAAAGGTCTCCATAATCCTACCCGATATCGTAATCTTTCCGCTTGGTCGATATATGTAAAAGTTACCACATACCAATAATATCTTTAAGGTTTATATGGTCGACCTTACAATCTCAGTTTGATAATTCCCATATTATGTCAAGGTGCAGTTGCATTGATATCTAACTATATCGGTTAAAAAACATCTTATAGTAAGATAACAAATGAGACTTTTATGTTTTTTTGTATAACGGCTATTAAAAATCTTTTTTGACCTTAGCTATACAAGAATTGAGATACGAATGGTTATGTATATGAGCTTTTTATTTAGAACGAGGATGGTTGGTTTGCGGAGATCACGTCCGAGAACACAGACAAGACAATCTCGGTAGACACAAACACACTGTAAGCATCACGGTTTGCTGACTCAACCTGGACAGATGTAAAACTGATAGTTAGCTATTTATAGGGCTACCTCTGTAAGTATTTTGCGGTCTTCATTTGTGCCTAAAGCCAAGCCTTAGTGAAGCCGACCTTAATATGCGGAGACTCCTACAAACCTAATTGTGGTGAAACATGACGGTGGAGAACAAACAACGAAATAAGAGGCTGCGTCTGCTTATAAAAGAACTCAACAAAGAACGCAAGAAACAGGCGAAGAAGATAGATATCCTTTGCAACGATCTTATTACTGCCCAGTCGGACCTAATCAGGAGGCTACATACTATTAGCTTCACAGCTCACTTCTACAAATCCATCATCGGATCAACTGATCTAAGCAAAATCTTAAATATCGCCGGCAGGCTAATCAGAGATGAGATTACCAATGCGAATGTCATATTCTTTCTACGCCAAACGAATGGTTACGAAACGCACGCTTACGAAAGTAACAAGCCCGGATCTCTCGAAAATGATCGGCTGAAAAGTTGTTTTAATGCTGAACTTGTAGAGAATATTTGTAAGACGAATAAATTATGCACGCTTGAAGATATGTTCGCACTTGGTCTGCAAGGCAACTTAGTGGGCTTAAAAAAAATATCCGCTTTTGCAGTCCCGCTGGGTGAGCTGGGACAGGTACTGGGCTTTGTTTTAATACATCGCTTATCAAAGAATCAGTTCACAAAGGAGCAAATGGATATAGTCTGTGCCATAACATGCGGTTTATCACGGGCGATACGGTCCTGCCAAATGCCGTTGCGCTCGGCCGATTAGACATTTGCCACGCTACGGACATTAGTACTAAGTAGCGTTTTTCTGAACGCAATCTCTGAAACGATCTCTGTGGAGAATTACCACAGGTTAAGCTTACAAATGAACATTGTTTTTTATTAGGACGATCTCAAGCGCCTCTGGAGTGGGAGAAACAGCATTCGTTGGCTATATCATTTTAGATGCAATGTTCGCCCATAAATAATTTACTTGCATGCATAAACTTCTCAGAGCATAATACTTGAGAGTTTTCGATGAACAAATATATTCATTTTTTCCGCTGTGATGGTGCAATGGAATTCGCCGGCAACAAGAATCGGCGGTTTGATAGCATGCGCGAGGCAAATTAAAAAAACCGAAATTTGGAGGTTTAGAAAAATGAATGAGAATCAGGCTAAACAAAGCAATGTGGTTGAGACGACAGATTGCCTCGAAGCTGTAGGAGTATTTAGAGCGTGGAAGAACTTTCTATTTGTAATCGTGGTAATCTGTTTATTGTTGCTACAGACGTGCTTTTGGATTGTAAATACGGGTCTGATTAAGGCTGCAACAAAAACAGAACCGACAGACGCCGTTTCTTCGACAGAGGTACCACCTGCTGCAATCACACAGCCCGACGAAAAGAATCCTGCCGAGCCGCTCGCAGCTCAAGAGACTAAGCAGTCGTCTGAAGAGGCGGACAAGATCGAAGAGGCTGCTCAGAAAATAGTCACTACACAGTCGGCTGGTAGTACGAGTGAAGGTGAACAAAAAGAGCAAAAGGAGTCTTTTTGGGGGGTCAAAATACAACACATAGAACTGACCATTAAGGTATGCAACTTTGTGCTCTTAGCTGCTGCAGGACTTTATTGTTTGACGTTGCTCTTTAGCCTGAAAATATCGCTCACCGGCAGACTCGGCGGAATTAACCATATCTCTAGGGCATTTTTACTGTCACTTATTATGGTTTTCCTGTTGGTGCCGTGGCAGAAGACGGTTGGACGCACTCTTGTCGGAGCCATTTACACTCCAGAAGAACTGCTAAATTGGTACTTGGTTAAAAGTGACAGCATATTCAAAATAGTTTTGTACTATTTACGTTTCACAGGCTACTGGCTGCTGATACTTTTACTGCTCTTTCTCGCTCAAATACGCAGCTCTCGTTGGACCAAAGCTGTTCTTAAACGTCTGGAGATAATGTAAAAATTGACACGAGCTATCCGGAACTAAGTAGAAACGTAAAATGATTCATTCTGTCATTGCCGTGAAAGCGGCAATCCAATATTTCTTAAGCGTGGCGTGTCCATTCCTTACGAAGAGTCGTTGTCGGCAGGTAGTGAAGATAGAAGCACCGAAGAATAGTTTTGCTCGCTATTGCAAGCTAAATATAAATTCTAACGGAATATTGCCCTTTTCTTGCAAGCCCGGCTACACAGTCTTTATTGGGCTTCCAACACCGGCAGTATTATGAGCTGCCAGGCACAATAATGGATAAATCCCCTCGATAAGTTTCATTTGACCCAATTGTAATTTTACAGGCATCTTTACAAGAGAAAGTTTTTACATATACTTAATTATTCAAACTGACCAATTTTATTGTCATGCTGAGCCGAAAGGCGAAGCATCCGGCTTTAGCAAAAGAAAACCCATATTTTCTCTGGCCAGATTCTTCGCTTCACTTCGTTTTGCTCAGAATGACAAGGCGATATATGTCCTTGCATATAAAAGACTTATCAATAATAATGTTAGTAAATAGGTCAGTTTGAGTTAATTACTCGACTATGCCGAAAATTGGAAACAACTCAGTAGGTGTTGTTAAGACACAAACGGCCAGGCTCATCCAGCCGGACCAGCCTTTGCAGCTACAGTGCGGCAAAAAACTGGCACCTGTCGATGTGGCCTATGAAACTTACGGCCAGCTCAATGACACTTCTGACAATGTTATTTTGATATGTCACGCCCTTAGCGGCGATGCTCATGTCGCAGGATACCACAGTCCAGATGATAAAAAGCCCGGCTGGTGGGACTCAATGGTTGGGCCCGGAAAGGGAATCGACACCAACAAATATTTTGTAATCTGCTCAAACTTTTTAGGCGGCTGTAGCGGGACTACTGGGCCATCCTCGATAAACCCGGCAACAGGCAAATCCTACGGCCTGGACTTTCCAATTATTACCATAGCGGATATGGTCAAGGTGCAGAAACTTCTACTGGATAAGCTCGGCATAAAGAACCTATTAGCTGTTATTGGTGGTTCAATAGGAGGCATGCAGGTCTTGCAGTGGGCAATTGCGTACCCAGATTTTGTCAAAGCTGCAATACCGGTCGCCACAACGACCCATTTAGCGGCTCAATCGATAGCTTTCGATGCTGTAGGCCGAAATGCGATACTGGCTGACGTGAATTTTGCTGATGGTCAGTACAACAGACAAAAGGGACCGGATAGAGGCCTTGCCATTGCAAGGATGATTGGCCATATAACATATCTGTCAGAGTACGGTATGCGAGAGAAATTCGGCAGACAATTACGCAGTTCGGATAAATATAGTTATGACTTTAACTCGGAATTTGCCGTCGAGACATATCTGGACTATCAAGGCCAGACCTTTGTGGAAAGATTTGATGCAAACAGCTATCTTTATATAACCAAAGCAGCGGACTACTTTGACCTTCAAAGAGACTATTGCTCGCTAACTAATGCTTTTGCTAATATCCAATCAAGATTTCTCGTAATCAGTTTCAGCAGCGACTGGCTTTTTACGCCGGCCCAATCCGAGGCTATGGTCGATGCGCTTGTCGCCAACGGCAAAGATGTTAGCTACTGCAACATAGCATCGTCGTACGGACATGATGCTTTCCTGCTGCAGATCGAGACACTTGGTCAGTTCATTTCTAACTTTTTAGAGGCAACCTATCAACCGGATGTCGCAAGACAATATCAGGTCAGCTCGATCAAAGGCAAACGCGCGGTTAGTCGATTTGAACAGGCTCAGCGGACACGCGTTGACTATGAGTTAATCGAGTCATTGATACGACCGAATACGGCGGTTCTCGATGTGGGCTGTGGTGATGGAGAATTGCTGGCAAGGCTTATAACCGACAAAAATGTTACGGGCAAGGGCATTGAACTTACACAAGAGCTTGTACTGGATTGTGTTATTCGTGGACTTCCTACTATTCAACGTAATGTCGAACACGGGCTTGAAAGTTATACTGACAAGAGTTTTGATTATGTTGTACTTTCGCAAACGCTACAAACTGTGAAGAATCCTGAAAAGGTTTTTAGTGAACTGCTGAGGATCGGAAAGAAAGTGATTGTTAGCTTTCCAAATTTCGCTCATTGGCGGTGCAGAGTACAGTTGTTACTCAGGGGCAAAGCTCCCGTAACTGGGCAATTGCCTTTTAGCTGGCACGACTCGCCGAATATACATTTTTTGTCGCTGAAAGATTTTGACGAATTCTGTCAAAGACTTAAAGTCCTGGTGGAAAAAAGGATACCATTGATAAAGACCAGTGTCAGTCCAGTGAGGTTTGCACCTAATTTGTTTGCTGAGCAGGTAATCTACGTAACAAGCAAAGAATAAAACCTTCATATAATCGAGAGGTCAGAAAATGGCACAGCTTGAACGCATAGGCATTTCACTTGATAAGAAACTACTGTCGATGTTCGACAAGCTTATTACCAAACAGGGCTATCCCAGCCGATCTGAGGCTATACGTGACCTTGTGCGACAGCAGATTAGCCGTGAGCAGATTGGTGACCCGAAAAGCCAGGCTGTCGCTGCGTTATTTTTGGTTTACGACCACCACGCGACAAAACTGATAGAGAGACTGATACGATTGCAGCATTCTTCCACAGCCGGCTCACATAGGACTCATGCCACGCATGTGATATCCTCTTTGCATGTGCACTTAGATGAGCGTGATTGTCTTGAAATAATTGTACTGAGCGGCCGTGTGGGTGAAATCGAAAATATCAGCGAGAACATATTGAGCATGAAAGGCGTCAAACTGGGACGAATCAATCTCGTCGCGATTGGAATAGGTTCTGAGTCTTGACTCAGGGTGATCGAAAGCACAGGTAAAATACATGGGTCTTTATCATTGTTGGGGTGACGAAGCTGAAAAACAATATGGCCAGTATTATATAAATGTAGAGGTGGGAAAGGCGATAACCAGCGCCAATTTACGGTGATCCGGCACAATGGTTTCTGATATAAATAACACAGGTTGCGATAATCTACAGGCAGGAGAGACTGAAGAATCCCGGCAGGTCGATGATGATTTTATCCCGGACGATGCTTGTCCGCTTTGTTCTAAATGCCTTAAAGCCTGTTATCCTTTGCAATACTACTGCGATGGCTGTGATTCAAACGAAGTCATCAATCCTTTGGCATCCTATATGCCATTCGTGCGCATTCGCTTCGCCGTTGGCATGCTCGTCAAAGCGTGGAGAAAAATGTTGTTTGGTAAAGGGGCTTCGATAACGTTTAGATTAGTCTGTTTGTTGATAATTATTTTGTGGCTCGCCCGCGGATTAGTACACTGAACCTCCTTGCAGCCATGTACCATAGTTTGTGAACGTTATCATATATCCCAGAGGACTTGCCACACTATAGTTATTCTTCTCTATTAGCCTGGATTTGGTCCAGTTGCATTCCGAAGCGGTCCAGTTTCTTCTGTCCGTCATCGTATTGACTGTACGCGTTTCGTAGGTGCTTACCAAGAACGTCCCAGTGCGAAACAAAATCTGCGAACGAAGCGTTGAGCCTCTTTAGATTCTGGCGTATCTCAGCGGCCTGTTTTTCAATCTGTAGGCCGTGCAGCCCCATCGCCACTGTCATCAAATACGCATACAGCAAGTTCGGTGAAACTGGAATAACCTTCTTATCGAGCGCATATTGCAGAATATCCTGCGCGTCGCCTGCGTATTTGACTATTGTCTCGTAGTAGATGTTCTCAGCGGGTACATACATTATGGCAAAGTCGAGAGTGCCCTCAGCGGGCCTAATGTAACTGGTAGCAATTTTGTCGATATGGGCTACTACATCTCGCAGGAACTGTTTTCGGAGCCTTGTTTTCTGCTCATCTTGCTCGGCTGATAAAATTCTTTCAAAGCTCGGCAGCGGAAACTTGGCGTCGATGGGCACTGAGAAGTCCGTCATTTTTATTAGCGCATCGACCGTTTTGCCGTCTCTGAAGGCATATTGAAGTGTGTAGCTATCTTTCGGCAGAATCTGTGCAAGCAAATTCTCCAGCGACCATTCGCCCATCTGGCCGCGCAGTTTCGGGCTGCTCAGGATATCTTGTAGCCGGCGAACCTCGGTGCCAACCTGCAGCATCTGTTTGTTTGTGCCCTGCAGTTCGCCGATTTGGCTGTTGAGCCGATCGAGAACCTGCTGGCTGGATTGCAGACTCTGGGTGAGTGTGCTTTGCCCGGTCTGTAAAGACTTTTGTAGATTTTCCGATGTTCTGTCCTGGGCGGCTTTTAGTGCATCGAGCTGCTGTTGGAGCAGGGTAATACCGGCGAATTGACCGGCCATTTCTTTTCTGCTGGAAATATTAGAACTTATCAACCAGACCAGCAGAACCAAAACGAGAACGGCCAATACAATGCCTATAGCGATTAGGGCATGCTCCATATTTCTATCCTTAATGGATTCTAATGGATTATAGACGCCACAAAGCAACACGTCAAAGACCAACCGTGTGGAACACTATCCAAACAAAAAAGTGTTGCTATATGAGCATAAGCTTTGTATCGTCCTGGCAAAAATTCTGCGAAGTTTGTAATAAGACATTTATCGTGGGCAAGATTGAATCGGTGATATTCGACTGGGGAGGAGTGCTGGCGGATGACCCTCGGCCGGGACTTATGGAATACTGTGCCAGATCACTGGGCGTGCCAGAACAGCAGTACATCGGTACGCACGACAAATTCGGGGGCGAGTTTCAAAGAGGCTTAATCAGTGAGAAAGCCTTCTGGATGAAGGTCTGCGAGGATTTATCTCGGCCGATGCCCAACCACCCATCGCTCTGGGGCGAGGCATTTCGGGCGGTCTACTCATCAAGACCCGAAGTTTTCGCTCTGGCCCAAAGGTTACATGACCAGGGCTACAAAATCGCACTTCTATCCAACACCGAAGTGCCGGCGATGGAGCTCTTCTACGAACAGGGATATGACAGATTCGATGTTTTTGTCTTCTCTTGTACCGAGGGCATAGCAAAACCGCAGAAAAGGATATATCAAGTTACACTCGAAAGACTCGGCTCAATACCCTCGCAGGCGGTTTTTATCGACGACAGGCCTGAGTTCATAGAAGGCGCCCGGCAGGTAGGTCTGAACACAATTCTTTTTAAGAACGTTGACCAAGTTAAAACTGAATTGGCTGGGTTAGGAGTTATAGTCGGTTAGTTGGGGTAATGGAAAGGGTGCAAACGACGTTTTTAGAGGCCCTTCAGGGCGACAATATTATTTTACTTGATGGAGCGATAGGAACCGAACTGGATAAGCGTGGCTTAATGGGCCGAGCCAGAAATAATCTCGACGCACCGGAGGCCGTACTTCAAATCCAGCGAGAATATGCACTGTCTGGCTGTGATGCGATAACCACGAACACGCTGACTATGAATCGAATCTTCATTGATACACATAATATGGGCGTTTCCGTGCGAGATGTGAATCGGGCTGGAGTGGAACTGGCAAAACAAGCCGCCAATGAGGATCAATTTGTCCTTGGGGACATAAGCTCAACAGGGCAACTTTTAGAGCCGTACGGCACGCACAAGCAATCACAGTTTTACGATGCCTTCAAAGAGCAAGCTAAAATCCTGGCCGAAGCCGGTGTGGATGGTTTTATCATCGAGACTGTCTTCGACCTTGCTGAGGCGTTGTGTGCTCTTCGAGCGTGTAAGGATGGTTTTTCTCTGCCGGTAATTGTCTCAATAGCGTATGCAACTGAGACCAAAGGGGCCATGACGATTATGGGCAATTCTGCTGAAGACTGCGCCAAGGAACTCACCGATGCCGGCGCTGACGTTATAGGCGCTAACTGTGGCGACCTCGATCCGGCCCAGATGGCTGTCGTGGTGTCACTAATTCACTCGGCGACTACCGTGCCAATTCTGGCGCAACCCAATGCGGGCAAGCCCAGGCTAATTGAAGATAAGACAATTTTTGATATGGCTCCGGAGCCTTTTACGCGAGGTATTTCGGAGTGTGTGAAAGCCGGCGCACGAATTGTCGGCGGCTGCTGTGGCACAACGCCGGAGCACATTCGGGCCGTTGCGAAAGCGCTGGGTAAAATTTAAATGCGTTTGGCCAAACAAAGAGCGAAAACATGAATAATTGTCATTTAGTGATTCTAAAGAAGCCCTATCTGGATGATATCCTGCAAAGGCGAAAGACTATAGAGTCTCGCTTTACCAGGACAAAGCGTTTTTTCTTCGGACGAGTGCGACCCGGTGACAGACTTTTTCTTAAACTTAGTAGCGGTCCTGTTTGCGCGACTGCAACTGTCAACGAGGTTAGAAGCTACGAGGATTTGACGCCGGAAAAGATGCGTGAAATCAAACGTCGATATAATTGCTATATCAGAGGCAGCGCTAAGTACTGGCAGAGCAAAATGAGTTGCCGATTCGGCCTTTTAGTCTGGCTAAAAGACGTAGAGCAGATCGAGCTTCATTGGATTGACAAAAAGGATTGGCGGGCCTGGGTGGTTCTGACCGAGAAAGAAAATTTTGGCTTGATTGAATACGGCGTGCCAAAAACACCGCTTGAATCCCGCCGTGCGCGAAACTTCTGATATATATTTTCTTCTTGCGTGTATATACCGGTCCTCGCAATAAACTTATTGTCCGAATTCGTCTATACGTAAGCTTGATGAGTTTGTAGGATGAAAGTGCTATAACCTGGAAAGGAGCAGGAAATGTTAAAGAAGATTTTATTGATAATTCCAGCGATGTTTTTAATTTTGGCGGCAATTCGGAGCTTAACAGCCCAGCAAAGACCGGAGGGTAGGCGTTTCGGTGGGTGGAGGAGTACATTTACTATGCAGGAGCAACCACCTATGCCAGCTAATAACGAAGAGAAGAAGATTTTAAGTGTGCTGGAGGATATGCGCCTGAAACAGAGCAGAGGCATGATGAACGTCCCACGGCAAGACGGCAGATTGTTACGATTGTTAGCAGAGGCGACCAACGCCAAGCATGTTGTCGAAATAGGAACTTCCAACGGCTATTCAAGCATCTGGTTCTGTTTGGCTTTGCGAACCACAGGCGGTAAGCTGACCACCTACGAAATAAACGCCGATAGGGCTTCACTGGCACGCGAAAATTTCAAACGAGCCAGCGTCGACCAGATAGTTACACTCGTTGAAGGAGACGCACACGAAACCGTTCAAAACCTTAAAGAGCCGATCGACATCCTCTTTCTTGATGCGGACAAAGAAGGTTATATCGACTACTTCAACAAACTACTGCCGCTTGTGCGTCCGGGCGGACTTATCCTTGCTCATAATGTTGGTTCTACAGGGCCGGACTTCTTCAAGGCAATTACTACCGATCCTAACCTTGAGACAGTTTTTCAAGGCAGGGGCCATGACCTTAGCGTGACACTTAAGAAACGCCAGAGCGAGTAGTCGCGATGCTACAACAAGTTCGAGTTCTTTAATAACATCGAGGGGTTATGCCTGCAGTTCCAAAGAAAGAGCTCTCTGTCTTCGATTCGACTTGCATAATAGTAGGAATTATCATAGGTGCCGGTATCTATGAGACTGCTCCGACGGTGGCTGGTAGTGTGACCCATTGGTGGGCTGTGCTGGCGATTTGGCTCGTAGGGGGATTTCTGTCGCTGGCTGGGGCGCTTTGCTACGCTGAATTAGCCACCGCGTACCCTAAGGAGGGCGGCGACTACGTTTATCTGAGTCGAGCCTACGGCTCTTGGGCAGGTTTTTTATTTGGTTGGCTTCAGCTAACTATAGTCCACCCGGGGGACATCGCCTTGATGGCGTTTATCTTTGCGCGATATGCGCAACAGCTCTTTGAGCCGGCTGCGCAGACAGCCGATCCGCATAGTTTGCACGCTAATTTAGTTTATGCCACCAGTGCTGTTGTTATCCTGACTTTAATAAACATTTTAGGCGTGCGAGAGGGTAAGTGGACACAGAATCTTTTAACGGTAGTAAAGGTCTTGGGTTTGATGGCGATTCTGGTAGCGGCATTAGCGACGCCACATCAGTCAGTGGACAGTCCAAATGTCGGAGCGCTTGGGTCAACACCGTTGAGCTTGGCTATGATCCTGATTCTTTTTACGTTCGGAGGTTGGAACGAAGTGGCTTACGTAGCAGCAGAGGTCAAAGAACCGAGCCGGAATATCTTACGAGCGCTTATATTCGGGATGGTAGGCGTGACCTTGCTTTATCTCGTAGCCAATTCAGCATTCCTATATGCCCTGGGCCATGGTGGTATAGTAGGCTCTAAGGCTGTGGCTACAGATACGATTAGGGCTGCCTTTCCAAAGTACGGCGGCAGGATAATCGCTGCTATTATATGTATTTCCACTTTGGGAGCCATTAACGGCTTGGTTTTTACCGGTGCCCGAATTTCCTATGCGGTCGGTATCGACCACTGGGCATTTCGTGTCCTAGGAAGATGGAGTAGCCAACGGGGCACACCTATTTGGGCGCTGGCCGTACAAGGTGTCATCGCGGTAGCTCTGATTGTGGCTCTGCGGTCGTTCCTGGACACGATTCTTTACACTGCGGCAGCGGTTTATTCGTTCTATATGGCTACCTGTCTGTCGGTGATTGTCCTGCGCTTTAAGCAGCCCCATATCAAACGACCGTATCGCCTGACAGGCTACCCTGTCACTGTCATCATTTTTTGCGCAGTCTGCGCATTTTTAATCTGTAGCGCAGTTTCGTATGCACTTCATAATAAGCCCATTAGTTTGATTGTTTCATCGAGTATTTTCTTGACCGGTGTGTTAGTTTACTGGCTGACAGGAAAGCGCGGTTCAAAGAGCAAAAGAGCAATCTGAAATTGCACTTGCTCGTAAACTCTCGTATGAAGTGTTTTTAATTATCGGCTGTAAAGCTACGTTGTCTGAGCGAGAGAGGCTTATTGACAATCACTGGGCAGATAAACGGCATCAGACTTGATATGGAATCTTCTGCAAATTGCCTGTACTAACGTTTCTATTCTTTTCATCTGGTAATCGGTTGGCCAGACGGTTTTACCATCCGCTACGATACAGATGCGGATAGTCTGTCCACTACCTTGCCAATTTTGGTCCGAGATCGCGGACCATTGTTGTTGCCACTTTTCCGTTGGTTGTATTTGGCCATCGTCGCCACCAAGGCCGTTACATACAACAAAGTGGCAGTTGAGGTCCTCTGAATTTGCCAAACCGTCCAACATAGCTAACTGATCAATATTGCCGGCCCGTGTGCGACTGTAAAAAAGTTCGATAGAGTTCCACCGCTCGGGTGATTGGCAAGCACGAGAGGTGACAGCTTTTTCTACAGGATTAAGAAGATAATAACTTGATAGGCAAAATGGACCGGCCGAGGGAGGATTATAGCCCATGGTCATCAGGACGGCTGCGCCTGTTGTCATTGAAATCAGAAGCAAAACCAATACTTTAACAACCCTTGGCTGGTTCGACATTGCATCGTCCTTGATGATTTATTCTCTGCCGGCATTAGTAAAATGGAATCTCCCAAAATCGCCTAAAAAGCGTAGATTATCGCCCGGCAAGGGAAACCATTTATATATTATAACATCGGCACAAGAAAACAAATTACTCCAAATTTTGCCTGGGTTTTTTGAAGTTTAGTTATTTGGTGGAAGGAATATGCCAGATGTATCAAAGCGCCCTTAAAGAATTCAGTCCGAACTGCAAATCCACATCCCATCTTGGCTTTTCGCAAATGGAGTCAGTTGAGATAACCGATTTGTATTAATTCTTTGACTTTACCATCACTTTTTCAATCTTGAATTGTCCTAACGTGCTTGCTACGTTAAAAAAGTCGCCAGGCTCACCGTTGCCTACCGCCAGAGCTATGTGTCTGGCATCATATCCACCTCGCCCCGTCGCCTTGAACGCTGCATCCAAGCCCACCCACCGGTCTCGGACGTAGGCTTGTGTCCAGCCATGTCCGCCGAAGCCTTCAAGGCCGGCAAAATCGCTAACATAAGCCAAACCTGCAACCACCTGAGCCGGTATACCTACAGCTCGGCACATAGCTGCTGTTAGCACCGCAAACTCCGAACAGTCACCCTGTCGGCTGACTGCGACCTCCGCAGCCGATGCGTAACCAACCGAGAGGCTCCGATTCTGAACATAGTTGGCGACGAACTCTTCGATTTTCCTAACTGCTTCAGCAGCGTCCTTAGTGCCACCGACTGCCCGGCGTGCGAGCTCAATTATTTCCTTCTGGTCGCTCTGTAGGAATCTATTAGGTTTCATTGCTTCTAAGAGAGTAATGTCCTTGCCTGTGTACGGGAAGCGCCCGCCTGTTGGTTCGGTAACAGGTGCCACTGTTACTATCAACTTGCCATTTTCCAGTCTACGCACGTGCTGGTTATCATTGGACGGTATGGTAAGCTCTACATCGTTGCTGGGATTCAGCAGATAAGTAATAGCCTTAGCTGAGTGGGCATCATCCAACGGCTCCGGACTGTGAACGAACATCTTATCGATCAACTCCAGGACGTCGTTCTCACCGAGCGCAAACTCCTTAGCGCAGGCGACCATTTCAACCTGCATCCCGGCGATGGCCGTTATCATCTTCTGGGGGCGAAGTTCGTCATCCACATAGCTTTTACTGACAATTGCGCCAGCGCCAGGAACGGTCATAGTGGTTGTCATCTCCGTCAGAGGTACAACACGCCCGAGCAAGTCTATATTTTGCTTTGCATTGATTTGTATTTGCGTTTCGACAGCCGCCATTATTCCAGCACTGAATACTTTAGCTGTGTATACGGAACCTTCTTTCAACCCTTTTTTTATGGTCAACAACCGCATGCCCTCAGCCATGACCACGCCCTCAGGCCAATCAAGAGTGCTTTTCTGTTCGTTGTCCATGGATTTAGTTGTCAAATGTAATTTGCCCTGTTCATCGATCGTACCAGTAGTTCTTGTTGTCATTGCGCCCAGCTGTTGAACAAGCTCGAATCCCAGAGGTTTTCCGTCGGTTGTCTCGATACTGGTTTCCATAGTATCGATTGTCACCGGAATGCCCAGCCGGTTAATAGTGATGTTTACTTTTTCACTTGTAGCAACTTTGTCGTCGGCGACCACTCGCTTCTGGATGGCGTGGCCGATTTTTTTGCCCTCCATAAAAACCGCGAAATATTCTGTTTCATCCGGTGCTGATTCCGTATGACCAATCGCAGTCAACGCAGCTAAGCAAACAAAATACAACTGCCAAGTTCTCATAATTTAGTTCCTTCTCTTATACTGTTTTTAACCTTTATTAGACCAACTATCCTTTACAATTTATTTCTGTTTCTTCGACTGCTAGTAGTCTGTCAAAATTGTTTTTGTGGCTTGTCATTCCCGCGGAAGCGGGAATCCAAAATTATTAATAGACTGGATTCCGCATCAAGTGCGGAATGACAAAAAGTGAAATTTTCTTTTTATAAACGGTACTAACCATCTGATTATAAACACAAAACTTCATTCTTCCACTATAATTGTATTGGGCAATCCCCAAGAAGGTTCTATTGACTAAAAGGTTAACTGTCGTAAAATATATTGAAAAAATGTGT
>CAYNTC010000005.1:0-19536 GCA_964399795.1 uncultured Pirellulales bacterium
TTAGCCAGTCAATACCTAAAAGATAGTATCCGTTTCTTACCAAATCAGGCAGCGGCTCCTCTGGCTCGGCCTTGCGACTTATATCAGCTTTGACTTCAGGGTCTTGATAAATATGATACAATTTTGGCTTATACGTTTTTGCGTCAGGCAAAGCATCATCTCTGACTACTACACGGGGCGTCTTTACCAGGCCGGACTCAATTGCATCGTTCAGGCCGAAGTCACTAATTACCCAATTAAAGAGTGTCTCCTCAGAAGTTCTTTTACCGGATGGGGCAAAAGGTGTAGCTGAGAAATCAAAGCAGTTAAGGATACCTCGCGTTTCGTGTATTCTGTCCAGCCCACCTACCCAGATAGTTGCTTCCTCGGCGCTGTCCTTCATATCTCGCTGTCGCATATATTTTCCGTGAGCCTCTGGATTGAACCGCCAGGCGTGATGGGCTTCATCGTTTATTACAACGATGTTTTTGGCTTTAGACATATCGCCGAGAACTTCCCGTACATAGGCTTCATTGCTTTTAACGCCGCGTTTGTCAACGCTGCGTTTTCTGGCAATTTGTTCTTCGCTTTCCCAGCTTAATTTATGCCAGTTGAGAATGTGGACTTTACCCTGTCGAAGTTTATCTATAAGACCGGCAGGAACGACACCGAACTCGTCATAATAGTTACCTTTACCGAAGGGTTGTAAAACCTTGAGACGCTCTTTTACTGTAAGACCTGGAGCGATAATCAGAATATACTTTGAGAATCTTGTATCCTGTGGATATGTAACCTTGTTCAAGACCTGCCAGGCAATCAGCATCGCCATAACAACGGTCTTGCCGGAGCCGGTAGCCATCTTTGAGCATAGACGAGCTAAATCACCGTCTTTTTGTATATCAATTCCCACTTTTTCAGAGGCGGGAGCTTCGATAAGCCAAATAAGCGTTTCTATCGCTTCAAGCTGACAGAAAAAGAACGGATACTCACGTTGGTTTTTATCAAACCAATGTTCCAAAAGACGTTTTGTTATGCCGGTTACACCAGGATAACCGTTTTCACGCCATGTCTTAACACGAGAGCGGATTTGATTTACAAGCGGCAATAATACAAAGATACCAGGGTCATCAAAAGACTTTGAATCGGGCGTGGCAATCACATAACCAGCGGGACGGCGACCCTGTCTTTTCTCGAAGGTTCTTTTTTCCCGTTCGTAATACCAGTGGTACTTCGGCTCTTCATAAGGCAAGTTTATTATTAAATGGTCGATTTTTTCCTGGCTCATCTGCCCTCTTTCAAGAGTTTTCTATCCTGCGGGGTTTGGAGGTAGTTTTGTTTTGAGACGACTCGTTTGCCTGTTTTTGATTCGAGGTCTTTTCTGGCCTTTCCTGCGACTCCACCGCCTTCAACAGCGGCAAGTTTGCTCTCCCTAAAGCCCTGGGCGTCACGGTTACGGGTTATTTCGGTTGTGGCGGCTTCGCCCAACATCGAGAAAATCAATTCGAGGTCTGTCATATGGTCGCGGAGATTTTCGCGTTTGAGTTTTTTGAGGCGTTTGTATTGAGAGGGCGTCAAGCCGAAGGCTGCCTTTGATATTTCAGCGGTGAGGATGGCATATTCGGAATCTTCTTTGACATCGCGTTTCTTCCATTCGTCGGTCAGTTCCTCACGGACGGCTATACCCCTCATTCTTTTCTCTATCCAGCCGTCGGAATAGCCCTTGGCCTTGTAAAGTGCACGTGTTCTTTTTGTGGCAAGTTCAGGGTCTTCGATTTCCTGGATGCGTTCGTAGCCGACCCTTGCAAGCCAGCGTTTGAAAGGTTCTGCTCTGGGAGAGGGAATAGTTTGGATAATACGAAAGACAGTTTCGGTATCTGCGCAATCGGTCAGACGCAACTTACCGTCAGGCGCCTGCAATTTCAACTGTCCGATTTTTTCGGACACTTCATCATAACCTTCTTTTATGAGTTTTTTCTTCAAATCGCTCCAATATTTGCGGGGTCTTTCGTTTCCTGTCAGAGCTTCGATAATATCAATTATCGAGAACCACCACTGTTTGTTATGAATGGTCTTGCGAACTTCTTTGCCCCTGAATACCGCGATTTTTGTGGTTTCCATAAAAGATTACTCCATGTCAAGAATTCGCAAACTTTCAATGCCCCTATCATCTATGATTTTCACTGCAATTCTTTTATTCTCCCCTGCCTCAAATGGCAGGGATATTGTTCCGCGATATGCTTCAATAAGTTCTTCATCAATTTCGGCTTTGAGGTTCTTAGCTAATCTTGCCCAGCCTTTATCTTCTGCTGCCATCGGGAAAAATACCTGTCGGGGATAAACACTTCTACCATCGTAATCTGTATCGAGCATCCACATCGCAATTTTATCAGTTCCACCGGAGTCGATATTGCCTGTTATTGTGTTGTAATAATCAAAGCCAAGCACTTCGACCTTGTATTTACCGGCATCTTCGCCGTCTGTGATTTTTTCGAGCTTCACATCCGGCTGACCGATTAGCCAGAAGCTTTCGTTACTTGACCGCTTCTTTTTCAAATCGTCTGTAAGCAGGTCTGCATTCATTTGTGCTTTTAACAGTGTAACACCAGGCCAGTCGGTTTCATCAATATCTTTGGCTGCTTCGGGATCAAATTGAAAAGCAGCAAAGACAAGTATTGAAGGTTGTGGGACAAGGCTTCTCGCCTCTTGAATGGCTGATTCTACTTGTCGTCTCTCAAGTGGCTGATGCTCCGGGCCGAAAGATATTACAACTCTTTCTTGTTTATCACCTTTTGTTTCGGCATCGGCGTTTAACCAGCGTGTTCCGCCCATCGGCTCAACTCTTGAAAAGTTTATCCTCTGGCCGTTCTTGCCACGAATGCCGGTCTTAAATAGTTCATCGCGCCATTCACCCTGTCGATGTGTCTCACCTGAGCGCGCAACTGAAACGTCTGCTCTTTCATCGTCATTGCGAGCCGAAGGCGAAGCAATCTCATTCAGAGGTTTCACGGCCTGAGCGGGAACTGCTTCAACAGTAAAAGGCCCTGTTACCCTTGCCTTTGAATTATCAATATATGGCTGGTCATAAAGGGTTTCATCTGCTGGTGGTTCATTGTTGGCTACGGATTTCAACGTGATATGCGGAACGGTCTTATACTTAAACCCGCTGCCGACACCTTCTCTTTCGTGTGCAAGCTCATAATAATCAAAAAGAGCTGTCATTAAGCGCTGCTTTGCAAGTGTGAGAGCCACACGCGATGTATCACAGGTAATCCATCGCCTACCCCACTGTTCAGCGACGAGAGCAGTTGTACCGCCACCGCAAGTGGGGTCAAGTACTAAATCACCTGGGTCTGTTGTCATCAAAACGCAACGTTTTATCACCTCCGGACTTGTTTCTACCACATATCGCTGGTTGCGTGCGCCTGAAGTATCACTCCAGAGGTTGTTAATGGGCGTAACAGGGAAGTCTTTAAGTCTTAATACATAATTCAAAGTCTTTCCATCTTCAGAAAGTTCTATGCGATTTGCTGACAGGAGTCGCTCCATACCTTCCTTCGAGGTTTTCCAACTTCTACCCTGAGGCGGATTGATGATTTTGCCATTTATCTCAACTGGAAAAATGCCTGATTCATTGTACCCAGCGGGGCTAATTAACTGCCGGAGATAGACGCTTGAGCCTGATGGCAAGAGTTTATGGTTTTGATGTTCCTGTTCTGTCATAGTTCTGCGTGTTCCGTCCCCCAATTCTACGAAACGCCATTTAGAGTCACCTTCAACATTCTTCTCTACAAATAGATGATGATACTTGAGGTTTTTGTAATCCTTCGCATAGAAAAGAATATAATCGGCAAAGTATTCCAAATACTTCGCGCCGAGAGGCATCTTTTTCTTTCTGAACGTAATACTTGCAACAAAGTTAGTGGCTCCAAATACTTCATCCAACAATTCTCTTATGTGATGTACGTTCTCATCTGAGATTTGTATGAAGCAGGAGCCAGATTCTGTCAGTAATTCCTTTGCTAATAACAGACGGTCGCGGAGATATGCTAAATAAGAATGAATACCAAGCTCCCAGGTATCGCGGAATGCTTTAATCATTTCCGGTTCGGCGGTTAGGTCTTCGTCCTTGCCGTCTTTTACATCCCGTTTATTAACAAACGGCTGAAAATTTGAGCCATACTTTATGCCGTAAGGTGGGTCGATATACACCATCTGAACCTGACCGGCCATACCCTCTTTTTCCAGCAGTGAGTTCATTACCAGCAGTGAATCTCCTGCAATAAGCCGGTTCGACCAGTTGTGGGCGTGCTTGTAGAATTGTATGGCATCACGCAGCGGCGGATTTTCCTCAAGCGAATCAAAAAGACTAGGTTGATATTGTGGTCCGTTTTTCTTCCTTACCGCCTCGATAATCGTTCGTGGCTCGATACGTTCGTGGACGTGCAGTGATACCGTAGGGACTTCAAAGGACGTATGCTCAGCTTTACCAGCCCAGACAAGCTGAGGTTCAAGATGTTCGTCATACTGATATTTTGTCTTTTGGCCCGTATCTTTGTCCGTATCCGGCGTAACTAAACCAACCGGCGGATTATTCAGACGTTGTTTGTCTTTGTGGTCATATTGTTCAATATCCTTTTTACTCGCCTTTTTCCGTCTTGCCATTTTCCCACCTTAAAAACTCTTTTTCCGCCTAAATTTTTATAGACTTGCTTAGTGCATAATTATACTATCTTGTGAACATCTGACAACGATTTTCAACAGCCTGCCCCCAAAAACAATGATAAAAAGCGATTAGTTACTATTGTAGTCTTCGCTTGCCCAACGGCAGAGATTTCCCCATCTGGGCTAACCGCCCAGAAATGCTTTTTTGACTTGCTGATTGCCTAATAGATTCTTGCCGGTGTTTTCGAGCACAATTTCGCCAACGCTGAAAACGTAACCTCTATGAGCAACCTCCAAAGCTTCTGATGCGTTTTGCTCTACCAATAATATGCTCGTGCCATTCTTGTTAATCTCAACGAGCTTGTCAAAGATCAGCTCAACATAGTTAGGAGAAAGTCCAAGTGAGGGTTCATCGGCAAGCAACAATTTTGGCTTTAACATCAGTGCCCTGCCCAAAGCCAACATCTGTTGCTCACCTGTGGAAAGCGTGCCAGCCTTCTGCCTTAACCGCTCTTTCAATCGCGGGAACAGACCAAGGATCACGCCCATATCTTCATCAACACTTGCTTTATCATGGCGTGTGTATGCTCCCATTTCTAGATTCTCTATTACCGTCATTGTGTGAAAGACGTGCCTGCCCTCAGGAACAAGAACTAATCCCTTCTTGACCAATTCGTGGGTCTTCAGGCCGTTGATGCTCTTTCCCTCAAACAGAATCTCACCCGCATCAATAGTGCCATCCATCGACTCGAGAATACCACTCACAGCCCTGAGAGCGGTGGATTTGCCAGCACCATTAGGGCCTATCGTAGCCACAATCTCTCCCTCTCCCACATCGAAGGAGATATTCTTAACGGCTATGACTGCCCCGTATCGAGCAGTTAGATTCTTCACCTCAAGTAGCAAGTCTTCTTCTCCTGCCTAAGTATGCATTGATTACCGCTTCATCCCGTTGTATTTGCAAAGGTGTGCCTTCAGCGATTTTCTTTCCATAATTAAGAACGATAACTCTCTGGGCTATATCCATAACCGTCTTCATATCATGCTCTATAAACAGAATAGTCTTTCCTGAGTCTCTAAGCTTACGAATAACCTGTTTCATTTCATCAACCATGCCCGGAAATAGCCCCGCCATCGGCTCATCCAGAAGCAGAAGCTCCGGTTTCAAGGCTAAGGCTCTGGCTATCTCAAGCAGCTTACGTTGGCCGTGAGACAAATTATCAGCTAATTCATCTTTCTTCTCTATCAGACCGACCAGTCTTAGATACTCTGCAGCGTGCTCTTTGTTTTCTTTATCTTCTTTTCTCATGGTTTTACTTTGCACCAGCGCCGCCCATAAGCTCTCGCCCTTATCATATTTCAATGCAAGCATCACATTTTCCGAGACAGCCATTTGCGGAAACAACCTGATATTTTGAAAAGTCCTCCCAATCCCACGCTGCGCTATCTTGTAAGGACTTAAGGAAGTGATCTTTTTTCCAGCGAATAATACATCGCCATCATCAGGCCTTAGAAAACCTGTGATCAGATTGAACACCGTTGTCTTACCCGCTCCATTAGGGCCAATCAAAGCTACAATGCTGCCCTTATTCAACTCAAAAGAGACATTGTCAACAGCCCTGACACCACCAAACTCCTTGCCCAAAGCTTTGACAGACAAAATGTTCATCTCATTAGGCATCTATTCTCATTTCCACCCATAGGTTCCCAAGATTCCCTGTGGCCTTTTCAACATAAGAACGATTAGCAGCAATCCGTATATCATTTGTCGTAGCGGTGCAGCTACGGAACTCGGCATGCCAACAAAGCGCAGTAACTCGGGGAATATGACCAGAACAGCCGCCCCAACAAAGGACCCGGCTAGACTTCCCATCCCGCCGAAAACAACCATCAGCAAGATCGTTATCGATTCCATTACAGTAAAGCTCGATGGGTCTATGAACGTTATGTAATGGGCATAGAGACTTCCAGCAATGCCTGCGAAAAAAGCACCGACAACAAAGACGATTATCTTGTACTTGTTTATGTTCTTGCCCATTGCAAGAGCTGCCACTTCATCTTCGCGGATACCCCGCAGTATTCTACCAAAAGGTGACTTGACGATTCGGCGCATCACGAAATACGTTATAAAGACAAAAGCAGCAACGAGAATCAGATATTCCCAGACTCCAGATAATTGCACACCACAAACCGAAAAGCCAGGTATCCCCGGCAGCCCCATCGGCCCTCGCGTCACCGCAACCCAATTCTTAGCAACCGAGTAAACAATGATGCCAGATCCAAATGTCGCAAGAGCAAGATAATCGCCTTTAAGGCGCAAAGAAGGAAATCCTATAACTATGCCCAATAGAGCAGCAACACACGCACCGACAAATAGGCCAATCCACGGCGAAAGACCGTAGTTCAACGCAAGTAGTGACGATACGTAAGCCCCCATACAGGAAAACGCCGCGTGTCCCAGAGCAGCCAAACCAGTGTAACCCACGACCAGATTCAGGCTCATAGTCAGAATAATATAGATGCCTGTGATAACCAAGATGTGCAGTAGATACTCCATGCCTACAACTGCTCTCCCCTTGCCTTAACGCCCATAATTCCGCCTGGCCGCGCTAATAAAAAGGCGATCAAAATCACAAATGCGATGCAGTCCTTCCACCCGGCTGAAATCTTCCATATACCGAGATTTTCAGCTATTCCTAAAAACAGACCACCGAACATTGCACCGGGAATACTGCCAATGCCGCCAATTATTGAGGCAATGATTCCTTTTAGGATGGCGTTCATCCCCATTGTCGGTTCAATGTTCGTTTCGAGCGAAATAAGTATCCCCGCCGCTCCAGCTAATGCTGAGCCAACTGCAAATGCAGCCAGAATAATCCGCTCTGGATTTATGCCTACAACGCTTGCCGCCAGCGGGTCATCCGCTACTGCCCGCATCGCCTTACCCAATTTCGTCTTTTGAATGAATAGCCAAAGGGCAACTGACAACAGACCACTGACAACTAATATAAGGATTTGTATACCCGTAATCACCGCCCCCAAGAAATGATGACCTTCCTTGACCGGCCCGGTTCTAATTGTGAGTATCTGTGCTCCGAATATCAGTTGCAGAAGATTCTGAATGAGGATAAAGATGCCGAAGGATGCTAAGAGAAAGACCAGATTAGGTGCCTTTCTCTTTCTTAATGGCCTATATACAACCCGGTCAATAAGGATTCCAACTATCCCTGCCCCAATTACTCCCACGAGAACACCAATCACCCACTGATAACCAACAACTGGCCCCTGACCCCTGATCCCTGACTCCTGACAAAAAATGATGCTATACGCTAAATATGCTCCTGCCGCATAAACCACCCCATGTGCGAAATGGAAAAAACGAACTGTACGGTAGATAATACCGAAGCCAAGAGCGATAAGAATGTAAATACATCCAGCAATAATGCCATTTGCTGTTAGTTGGTGTAGCATATCGATATTAGACTTTTATATTTAATGACAACTTATTAGGCATGTAGCTTTATCCTCACAAGGATATATTATTAAACGCAAGAGCTTCAAAGGCAAGCCTTAAGTATCTGTTCGGTGTGGCGCTCAATAAAAAATAATTCGGCTTTTTATTTTTAAGACTTTATCAAAACAGCGATTAACTAATCTGGGGCTGAAGAGCAGAGGACCAGCCTTTCATCAAAATTAGCAATGCTAGTAGATACTGAGGGGCATCGGAAATTCTTTAACATCCTTATCGCCAGTGGATTCAGCTTTATATCAAGTTTCTCAGCCTCTTTTATAGGATTTGCTAAAAATGATTGTCTGAATTCCTTATCGTTCAACAAACGGTTTAGAAGAATATCCATTAATGATTTGATACTCTCATAATCATTTCGCGGCTCTGTCATATATAAATCCTTTCGATTAACATTTATCTTGGACTTTATTTGTTAGCTACTCTTTGCTATAAGCAAAACTGTAGCTCTTAAAGAACTCCATCAGCCCCCGCCATCCTCTATATATTGACAAGGATGTTTCAACCATTCTTTCAGAATACTTGTTCACATTAGTAATATTTTCAGAGTCTTTGCTCGAAGCAAAGTCCATAATATCCAGCAATAAATCGGCTGCCTCATCGACTACTTTGGTCATTAGTTTAACATATCGGGTCTTTTCTTCCAGTAAGATATTAGTTTCTTCTCTCCTTCTCTCTTGTTTAGCTCTAAAGGTTTTTTTTCGGATCTTCCGCTGTATTTTATTAAGCTCATCCGCGGTTCCCAAAAAAGTCCCCAAAGATTTCTTGGCTATTTCATATACCAGGTCTATCCGCTTATCAAGTGATTGATATGAGAAATTAGGAAATGTGCCTTGTGCATGACCCGCCTCTATCATCTGATTCCCCAGAGGTGTCCCTCCATAAACTTGGAAACGATTTAAAAACCCTTGCAGGACGTTGATTCTTAATTTGGCAAAGAATCGTATATTATCTTTGAGTTGCTCAAGAGTAGTCCATGGAGTGAAATTGATGAACGATACAGTAATATCTATGCCCAATTGCTGTAGAATTTCTATGGCCTTTATAATCTGATCGATTGTGATTCCTTTATCAAAACGGTCCAGTATCTTCTGGTCACCGGATTCGATACCCAACAGGATATTTCTAACGCCGATCTCTTTTAATCTTCCGAACACTTCTCTGTCTATGTTATCTACTCTCTCGGCAACAGAAAGCATAATAGATAATCGTCGGCTTTCTATTTGATCCACTAGATCAAAAATCCTTTCTTTATTCTTCTGGCCGGGTCCCACAAACACGTCATCCACCATTAACAACTCATCTATTCCGAATCTATGGACAAGACTTTCAATCTCATCAACAATATTTTTATTACTTCTTACCCTCCATAGTGGTCCTCCCGGTGCATTATAAAAAGCTCTTATCGAGCAGAAACCACAATTCATTGGACAGCCTCTCCCGCCTGCCATGGAGACAACTCCTTCTTCCTTCTTATGATCGAGTATATAAGGAATTGTGTCACGGGCCGGAAATGGCAAACTATCTAATTCTGCTATCAGAGAGCGAGGCGGGTTAAACTTTATTCCGCCATTAGTTCGGTATGCCAGATTCCTTATCTTTCGCCAATCTTGATTCCTACCCAGTGCTCTGGCAAGCTCCACAATTGTCTCTTCACCTTCATACATTGATATGGAGTCAAGCCCAGGACACATTTCGAGAACTTCTCTATAGTGGAATGTTGGGCTTTGGCCACCCATCGTGATGTGTGATTTCACACCTTCCTTCCGGAGGACTTTGATTGTTTCAGCGGTCGGCTCTACAAAAGTAGGATCAGCAATCGTAAAGCCTATGAGTCCATAATCCTTTTCTGTAATCTTGGAAACTACATCTGAAAAAGGTAACTCTAAAACGGAGGCATCAAGAACATCTACTTCGAAGATTTCATTCCTGAGAGCAGCGGTTAAGTAACTCAAAGCCAAAGACTCACTATTCTCAGAAAAGTGTGACTTTAAAAAACGTGAACATTTCACCAATATAATTTTCATATTTTAAGGGACTATAACCTGCGGTTCTTCACCATCGAAGCACAAAACATTTCGATTAAGGACTTTCTCTTTGCGCTGTTTGGATAAATACATCAGATCATCCGCTGCTTTCACAAGTAAATCCGTATATTGTAGCATCTTCTTATCTTTTGTTATTTCAACCTTTTCATCACTTATAATGCCCACAGAGAAGTTTATCCCCACATCATCTCCGCCTAGGATTTCTTTAACTGTCGATTTATTATTCGCTAAACAAACGTCTATTTTCTGAATAAAATCCTCAACATCTTGTTTCGAATCTGCTTTCAGTGTTATAACAAACTCGTCACCTCCGTACCGAAAAGGAACCGCAAACACATTTTGTTTCTCATGTTCATAACCTACGCATATTTTGTGAAGACATCTGCAGAAATAATCGATAACTTTATCTCCCGCAATATGCCCATATTTCTTGTTGATGTCTCTAAAGTTGTTAATATCAAACAAACAAACATAAAGTTTCCCGTTATCGGTAGGGCTAAGTAACTTAGTAGTTAGAAATTCTATTAAGTATCCTCTATGAAAAAGCCTGATATCTAAGCTTAAACGCTGATCGTGAAATTTATAATAGTAAGAATCAAGAACAAACCCTTGTAATAAGCCAAGCACAGATATGAAATCTGACACTTTGTAATCCTGAAAAGCCAACTCATTCTTGCTGTCAACAGCCAATCCCCCAATTAAATACTGCCTATCCAGCCCTAACCAAATAGGAACTAACAAAATAGATTTAGTGCCCTCGATAACCGGTATAAACGAACCATGTTCTTTGGCAGAATCCAAATCGGTAATAGTATATTTATCACCTAAAAGACCCTTACGTACCCAATTTGGAACTTTATTTGAGATCTCCATTTGTATCATGTTCCAAATAAGCCCAACTCCTTTGGGAATGGGTATTCTCTTTTCCAAATGTTCCCTTCCAGCTTCGGTCAGAGTCCCATGATGGGCATGACCTATCGAAAACATGTTCCCCTCTCTGTCAAAGACTTCCACGACAATTATAGATTTGTCTTCGCCAACAATAGGCAATGTTCTGTCAAGGAAACTTTGTGTCAGAGTACGAAGTTGATTCCAGTCTATATGTTCTAATAATCCCCTAAATTCTTTCACTTCCACGAGCTTTTTCCAATCATTCTCCACGATATAGCTTTGTTTTACCATTTTCAATAATCATTATCATCATACGCTGCACCACATCCCCATTTTTATCTATTGAGATTTCGCCAGAAGCACCGGAATAATCCTTTGTCTCAAGAAGGCCTTTGTTAATACCCTCTGCAAAGGCTCCGTACTTTTCAACCGCTTTGGCTATTAGCATCATGGCATCGTAGGCGTTTGGCGCGAAATTCTGAGGAGCTTCTCCATACTTGCTTTTAAATTTGTCAAAAAACTCCTTAACAGCTGGTCCACCTGTTTCCGGTGTCAGTTTCGGGGTAGTAAAAAAAACGCCTTCTGCTGTTTCTCCAGCCCGTTTTATCACATCTGGGTCATCGATAAGTTGATGGGTCATAAGAGGCTTATCTAAACCCAATTCTTTTGCCTGCCTGAGAAAAACAACCGTTTCTTTCGCATACCCTGCAAAGTAAACTGAATCAGGTTCGGCAGCCTTTATTTTGGTAATCTGAGTTCTAAAATCTGTGCCATCACGGTCTCCTTTTTCCTGCGCAACTATCTTGCCTCCAAGATGTTTGAATTCTTCTATAAACGCCGTTGACACACCGCTGGGACCCGCTTCATCAACATAGAACACCGAAGCTTTTCTAAAACCCATTTTGTCAAAAGCAAATCTAGCCATCACTGTACCGTCATAAATGTCTGAGACTATCGTTCTGAATTTGTAACTTCCTAATTCAGTTATCTCATGGCTCGTAGCTGATGGCGAAATAATAGGAATCTTGTATTTTTGCGCGATGGGGATTACAGGAATAAATTCATTACTTGCCATCGGACCAATAATTGCAAGTACTTTATCTACTGTTATCAGTTTTGTTGCGGCATTCACCGCCAAGTCGGGCTTCAACTGCGAGTCTTCATAAATCACGGAAAACTTTTTATCGCCAGTTCCCTTCTTGGCATTGATTTCCTCTACTGCAAGCTCGATGGCTTTTCTTGCCATTTGCCCATATAGTGCCCCATCTCCAGTAAGTGGTAATATAGCCCCGATTCTTATATCTTTGGCTTCATCCGCCCTTTTTGAGCAGCCCAAAAAAGATATCACGAGAAGTGGCAAGACGATAAAAAGTATGCTGCTGATAATCCAACATCTAAATGTTTTCATTTCAGGCATCTCCTTTCACAGCAAAAGACATTCTATTCAAACGTTTAGCATTTTGCAACTATTCCAACTAAAGGCATATATATTATCGAGAATATGCCCAAATACTTTTCGGAGCTCCCGTCCATCTGTCGTTCGCTTTAACACAAATTATACCTTTTATTGGCTACCCAACAATACTTATTTTCTCATCCCAGAGAGGGTTGTCCCCCCGAAAAACCCTATCTGGGTAGCACTTAGGCCTCAAGACTTGCAGACTTGTCGATTTGGTTATCAATTTCTAAAGGCGCCGCGCTGATGGCGTTTGACCTTCTCTATGTCTGAGGGCGGTGGATTACAGGCCAGCCGCTCCTTGCTCTTGAGTTTGGGTCGTTTGACTGTTCGTTGCAGCCGTTCGCGAACGGTGTATCGGGAAGAAGTCTTTTTTTGCGAAAACGAAAAATCTTTGATGAAGACTGTGTCACTGCTTATAATACAACAAAGTAAACAGTAGCGGGAAGTCGAACTAGGCGAAAGGAATCATACAATGGCAAAAAAGAAACCTGTTAAAGGCTTATGGTCAAAGAGTGAGGTTAGTTTGCTGAGGAAACTTTTCCCGAATAACCCTACCGCCAAAGTAGCTGCCAGGTTGGGACGGCCAAGCGAGGCAGTGAAAAAGAAAGCCTACAGCGTAGGGCTTAAGAAATCGAAGAAGTACCTCAAATCGCTTGGTCGAACATAACCACTGAGAAAATGCGAACAGACTTCCTGTCGGGATCTGATCATAGGTGAACATCCTGCTCCGGAGGAGTGCGTATTTCATTCGCTTTCTTCCTGCGTTTTTGAGGGGGAAAATGCAGGTGGAACGCATACCACCCGTCTTTTTCACGCTGGTTCCCGCATACACATTCCAGCCGAGGTGCAAAAATAAAAAGGACCTGAATTCATCTTCAGGTCCCAATAGCGGGGGCAGGATTCGAACCTGCGACCTCCGGGTTATGGGCCCGACGAGCTACCAGACTGCTCTACCCCGCGATTAATTCGTAACTTATCTAATACTGACTACGTATCAAAAGAAAAAATGCTCAAAACTCATCCATTAAAAAATATCGTCAAACCAATCTATTATCAAGCGTATAAAACCAGATTTACAAATTCTTGCGAATCTCAGCAGCAATTTCGTCGATCCGCCCCTGTTGATAGTCATAAGAAGGCCAACGTTCAAAAAGGCCATCGCCGGTATTACGCGGAATTATGTGAAAGTGCAAATGCTCAATAAGTTGGCCCGCAGATCTTCCATTATTATTTAACAGATTATAGCCTTCACAATCCATAGCATCAACAATGGCCTTGGCGATCCTACTTATGCGCGAGGCAATCTGACCTACCTGCTCAGCAGGACAATCGTGCAGCATTTCAAAGTGTTGTTTAGGAACGACCAATGTATGCCCATCACTTATCGGTCGAATATCAAGGAATGAAAGAACTACATCATCTTCATATATCTTCGTGACAGGAATCTGACCTGCCACCATCTTACAGAAAAGACATTCCTTTGCATTCATCAAACTGCTGTCCTTTAAGCGTCAATATTAACTATGGTTTTCCTGTTCGTTCTGGTCATTAGCCTCTATAGAGTCTTCGGCTTTGGCCTCTGTTTCAGACTCACGTGGCTGATTAGTTTCGTCAGCGTCCTTGGACTTGACATCTTGCTCAGGCTCAGCAGATGTCATTGGTTCCGGTGCTTCGGAAACGGATTCCTGCTCGGTCTTAGCAGCTTTGCTGGTCCTTCTGCGAGCGCGTTTGGTAGTAGTTTTAGCCTTCTTCTTTTGGCTCTCATCGGGGCCTACGAGTTGCAGTAAAACAATTTGGCCATTATCACCCAGGCGATTCAACGACAGCCGGATAATCCTTGAATAACCGCCCGATCTGTCGAGATATCGCGGGCCAAGCTCGCTGAACAGTTTACCTACTATAGTGCCTTTCTTGACCGCCCTATCATCCTCATAGTCGATAATGTCACGGTTCCCAAGCAAAGTAATGACCCGACGTCTGCTGTGTAAAGTACCTTTCTTAGCCAGGGTAACAAGCTTTTCGACAAAAGGCTTTACCTCTTTTGCCTTTTCGATTGTGGTTGAGATCGTCTCATGCTCGATTAGCGAAGCCACCAGATTCCGTCTCATAGCTAAACGATGCTCGTGTGTTCTGCTCAACCGACGTCCTGCTACTCTATGACGCATATACTCAAATTCCTCTATTTCTATCTGCTATGTTGCCCAAGATAATAACTACAAAAACATACTAAAATTAACTACCTATGTCATTCATTCCTAAAGACAATCCTATGTCTTCCAGTTTTCTCCTGATCTCCCGTAGAGACGTCTTACCAAAGCTGCGAATCTTAAGCAAATCGGCCTCCGTCATTTGAACCAACTGACGAACCGTCTCAACCTTTACTGCCTCAAGACAATTACTGGCTCGTACCGACAACTCCAATTCCTGAATAGGAGTGTTGAGTTTCTTTGCCAATTCTTCATCAATCGCTCCTTCCTCCGGTCTTTCGTCAGCAAGCTGGCCAATAACTGTCTGCTCACCAATCTCATAGTATTGTACAAATGGATTAATATGCTTACGCAATATCTTGGCGGCTTCCACTAAAGCCATCTCAGGTGTAATTGTTCCATTTGTCCAAATCTCCAAAATAAGCTTGTCATAATTTGTCCTCTGCCCAACACGGGTGTTCTCAGTGGCGTATCGGACTCTCGTAACTGGAGAATATACAGCATCAAGTTGTATTCTGCCAATTTCCTGATCGAACCTGTCAGCATCCTGAATCCGCTCTGCGGCTGGTACATAGCCTCTGCCATTCTCGACAACCATTTCCATCTCAAAAGTCACGTCCTCGGTCAGATTTGCCAAGACAATGTCTTTGTTTATTACTTCTATGGCAGGATCAGCTACGATATCTCCGGCCTTTACAGCCCCAGCTTTATTCGCTGAAACCTTCATAGTCTTCGGACCTTCGCCCTGCAGCCGAGTGATGAGGCTCTTGACATTAAGAACGATATCGGTGACGTCCTCCATAACTCCAGGCATCGAGGTGAACTCATGATCGACACCGGCTATCTTGATCGATGTTACAGCACTACCTTCCAAAGATGAGAGCAAAATGCGCCTTAAGCTATTACCAATGGTCGTGCCAAAACCACGCTCGAAAGGCTCAATGAAAAACCGGCCATACCTATCGCTCGAGATATTCACGTCTCGCTCAACACGTGTGGGCAATTCCAAACCACGCCATGTAACTCGCATATAGGCCTCCGTCAAAATCATATATTGGATTTACATTCCCAAGATGCTGATTCTCTCTCATTCCTCTTGTTGGTCATGCCTCTTAATATTTTATCTACATAATTGCAGCTTTGTGCTTGTGATGAGACTACCTCGAGCAAAATTCCACAACCAATTGCTCTTCCACAGGTATCTGGACATCAGCCCGATCCGGTAACGCAACAATAGTAGCTTCGGGCTTGTCACGGTCTAATTGAAGCCAGGCTTGTGTTGTATAATTAGGATTACTCTCAAGCTGCTGTTTCACTAACTTGACACTTTTATCCGAATCCTTGATTTCTAACCTATCACCGATCTTTACGGCATAATCACTAACGTCTACTTTCCGCCCGTTTACATAGATATGTCCATGAGCGATTAGTTGCCTCGAGGCCTTACGAGATGGGGCAAAATTCAGTTTATAAACGACATTATCCAAGCGTCGCTCTAAAAGTTGCAGCAAAGTTTCTCCTGTATTGCCCCTCATCCGCTCAGCCTTGTGAAAGTATCTCATAAACTGCCGTTCAAAAAGCCCATAGTGCCTTTTAACTTTTTGTTTCTCTCGCAACCGGATGGCATACTCGCTGGCTCTGCTTCTGCGCCAACCATGCATGCCAGGTGCCAGATTTCGCTGTCTTTTTTCGATCTGACACTTGGCAGTTTCACATCGAGTGCCCTTAAGAAATAGTTTCATCCCTTCACGACGACAATACGTACAAGATGGACCAAGATAACGTCCCATTTCTCACTCAACTCCCAAAAAGTTCCGACTGCTCGTTCATACTCGCCTTCGCTTTGGTGGCCTACAGCCATTGTGGGGAAGTGGCGTGACATCCTCTATCGAGGTAATGCGTAATCCCGCAGCCTGAATCGCTGAAATAGCAGACTCGCGACCAGAGCCAGGACCCTTAACTTTGATCTCCACTTCACGCACACCATGACGCATAGCGGCGCCGGCGCATCTCTGTGCCGCCTGCTGAGCGGCAAACGGTGTGCTCTTGCGAGAACCTTTAAAGCCAACGCAACCTGACGAACCCGAACAGATCGTGTCACCATCCAAGTCCGTGACTGTGATCAACGTATTGTTGAAAGTCGACTTAATATAAACAACCGCCCTGGCAACATTCTTCCTAACCTTGCGTTTCGTACTTTTCGCCATAGTCTTCGGCTTACTGCCTCCACTTTACCACATTTGTCTGATCATTGATTTATCTTTACGTACCACAGAGCTTATTCATAGCCATAGAAGCTCTGCCAAGCTTTACCGCTTCTCCTTAACACCTTTCTTGCCAGCAACTGTCTTTCGTGGGCCTTTGCGAGTTCGAGCGTTACTTTGGGTACACTGACCACGAACAGGCAGACCTCTCCTGTGGCGAATACCTCGGTAACAACTTATATCACGCAAACGCGCAATATTCTGAGCCACCTGTCGGCGAAGCTGACCACCGACTATATAATTGCGGTCGATAATCTGCGTTATCCGGCTAAGATCATCTTCACTGAGCTTGCCGGCTTTGGCATCCCTGTCGATCCTGGCATCTTTTAAGATTTGTCCCGAGGTGTATTTACCTATGCCAGGAATATGTGTTAGCGAAATCCATATCGCTTTTCCGTCCGGAATATCAACACCCACTATACGCGGCATACCAACTCCTCTTGACCTGTGGTCCCTATATGCAGATAATAACCTGCGAACTGAAAGACAAAACCTATCACGATCAATCTCACTATCCCTGACGCTGCTTATGTCGAGGGTTTGTGCATATCACCCGTACAATACCTTTGCGACGGACAATCTTGCAATTCTCACATATACGCCTTACAGAACTTCTAACTTTCATCTTTTATATTTCCAACTATTAGGCTGCTATCTCACTATTAACAAGCAGTAAAGGTAGCATATAATCGCTTACATTAATGCCGTAAGACAATCCGGCCTCTGTTCAAATCGTAAGGAGACATTTCTACTGTCACCGTATCACCCGGCAAGATACGAATAAAATGCATACGCATCTTACCTGAAACGTGAGCCAGAACCTTATGGCCATTTTCCAGCTCTACTCTGAACATAGCATTTGGCAAAGCTTCAACCACTTTGGCTTGCAATCTTATCGCGTCCTTCTTTGCCATAAAATTCTCTTAAATTCCCCACAGAGAGCCTAAGGATACAAAACACCAAAGCCTCTATAAACTATATCCCATCACGTTTAGCCCCGGATAGAACAACTCTCTGCGAGTACTGTTATTTCACTGTCAGTACCTCACAACCATTTTTAGTTATCGCAATAGTATGTTCAAAATGTGCTGAACATTTACCGTCTTTTGTTACTACGGTCCATCCGTTTTTCAGCGTTCGCACAGCGTAGCCGCCAGCGTTAATCATCGGCTCAACCGCCAAAATCATCCCTTCCCTTAATACAATATCATCAGCCAACAATTCGTTACTGACAAAGTTGGGCACTTTAGGCTCCTCGTGCATTTTTGTACCGATTCCATGCCCAACAAAATCTCTAACTACCGAAAAGCCGGCAGACTCAGCATAATCCTGCATCTCAGAAGCGATCTGGCTCCACTTAACATCCGGGCAGGCCTTTTCAATCGCTACTTGCAGAACCTGCCGCGTTACATCTATCAGCCTGCGTTTCTGCTCGGAAATTTCACCGATGCCAATCGTAACAGCAGCATCACCGCAATAGCCGTCGAGTCGCACGCCAAAATCAATGCTCAGAATATCACCCTGCTCGAGTATGGCATTTCCGGAAGGAATCCCGTGAACAACCTGCTCATTTATAGAGGCACAAATCGCACCAGGAAAAGGAATTCGAGCACTAGGATTTCGTACGCCCTTGAACAAAGCTTGCCCTCCAACCTCATCAACCATCCGAAGCGCAATACCATCCAAATGAGCAGTACTAATGCCAGGTTCTGCAATCTCTTGTAGTTTTGAAAGAACATCAGCTACAACCCCACCAGCACGGCGCATCAGCTCAATTTCTCTTTGGCTGCGAAGTGTTATAGCCATACAATCTTATATCTCTCACGCTTGAACATCTCGCACATGGCTCTGCGATTCAGCCAGTGCGTCCAGCTTCCGAAAAATGATGGTAGCTATATCGTCAGCATTTCCGTTAGCATCGACTTCATACACAGTTCTATTTTCATTATAGTAATCTACTACTGGCTCAGACTGCTCGTAATAAGTCTTAAGACGATTAGCTACAACCTCAGAGGTATCATCAGGTCGCTGGATTAATTCCGTGCCATCGTTGTCACAAATTCCATCGACCTTTGGTTTCAGGTTCTTAATATGATACACTGCCCCACACTTAGGACAACTTCGCCTGCCGGTGATTCGCTCAATTACAACACGGTCATCCACCTTAAGGTTCATAACTACATCAACCTGCTCGTTGTCTCCGGTTAAAGACCTATCCAATTCAATCGCTTGATTGACCGTCCTCGGAAAGCCATCCAATACATAACCTTCCACAGGTGCCTGCTTTATCGCTTTGGTCATCATCTCCACTATAATTTGATCCGGAACAAGGGTGCCTGAGTCCATGTAGCTCTGAGCTTTTCTACCGAGTTCGGTACCTTGGGCTCTTTCCTGTCGCAAAATATCCCCACTTGACAAATGAAGCAGACCATATCGTTCAACGATGCGTTTGCATTGCGTTCCTTTGCCGGCACCTGGTGCACCCAGTAAGACTATTCTC
>CAYNTC010000005.1:19636-22334 GCA_964399795.1 uncultured Pirellulales bacterium
GCGTTTGCATTGCGTTCCTTTGCCGGCACCTGGTGCACCCAGTAAGACTATTCTCATCCGTATGCTCCTTTTATTCTGCCGGCCCCGCTGAAGCCTTCGTAGCTACGCATCAACAAATTGGCCTCGACTCTCTGAACCAGATCGAGCGATACACTTACCACTATTAACAAACCCGTGCCACCGAGAAATGTCGCGACACGCCAATCAATTCCCAACGCGGTCGAGATAACAGTGGGCACAACAGCTATAACCGACAGAAATGCGGCGCCGAAGTAGGTGATTCTAGTCATCACCGTTTCCAGGTAATCCGCCGTTCTACGTCCTGGCCGAAGCCCCGGGATGAAGCTGCCCGAGTCGCGCAAATTTTTGGCCATTTCCCTCGGCTGAAATTGAACAGTTACCCAGAAATAAGCAAACAAGAATATCAACAACATATATACCACATTATATGTATAAGCATGGGGGCTCATCGCTTCTCTGATAACCCGAAGTACATCAGACTCCGCAAACCGCCTAGCCAACTGGTCGATGATTATTGGAGGAAACATCATAAAACTTGATGCGAAGATTATCGGCATCACGCCGCCGTGATTAACCCTCAGTGGCAAATAATGTCGCTGGCCTCCATAGATACGCCGGCCTCGCATCTGCTTTGCCTGTTGAATCGGTATTCGCCGCTGACCCTGTGTTATCAGAATCGCACCGGCGACGACAAAGACAAACGCCGCTATGAGGAACAATATCTTAGCCGGACCTATTGTTCCTACGGGTGCGCCGACTCTTAAGTCAACATTCTGCAGAAGCATCCGAACGGCCCAAGGCATCCGAGCGATAATACCAGCCATAATTATCAAACTGATCCCATTGCCTATACCGTACTCATCTATCTGTTCGCCAAGCCACATCAGGAAGATCGTGCCGGCAGTCATACCAACAATACCCATTATCAGGGCCTGTGTATGCATACCAGCGTATGTGTAAGCCCCGAGCATCTTCATATACATCAGCGATTGAATAACACATATCAGAACCGTGAGATAGCGCGTGTACTCCTGTATCTTTTTATAGCCGGTTTGACCTTCCTGACGTAATTTTTTCAAAGCTGGAACTACCTCGCCCAAAAGCATAAGAATAATCGAGGAGGTAATATAGGGCATGATTCCCAGTCCAAATAAGCTGCTCTTAGCTAAGGTTCCGCCTGTAAATATCTGTAGGTACTCGGCGGCTCTGCCAAGAGGACTGTCCGTATCCCTGGTTTCAACAGCCGATGTTATCTTGGACTGGTCAAAACCAGGATTGGGAATATGAAAGCCAATCCGGTATATTATCAGCAGCGCTAACGTAAAAAGAACCTTATTGCGCAAATCCGGAATTTTGAATATGTTCAAGACCGAACTAATCATTCTTGCCGTCTCCGAGAACCTTTAGAACTACGGCTCTGCTTCTTTCGCTCAGCGGTTATTGTCGTCGCGGTTCCGCCACATCCCATGATCTTCTGCTCTGCAGTCTTACTAAATCTATGGGCCGTAACATTCAACCTCTTTGTAAGTTCGCCATTACCAAGAATCTTGATTTTACTTTTACCGTTAGAAATTAACCTCGAATCCAACAACTGCTTTACGTTCACTTCACTACCATCGTCAAACCTCTCAAGCTGCGATACATTTACAATTTCATAAGATGTCTCAAACTTATAATTGCTAAATCCGCGTTTGGGTAACCGCCTAAATAAAGGCATCTGTCCACCTTCATAAAGACAAACAGTGCTCGAACCAGCTCTGCTATGGGCACCTTTATGACCTCGACCACAAGTCTTGCCGTGGCCGCTGCCCCTGCCTCTGCCGACACGCCTGCGAGCTTTATGTTTACCAGCCTGAGATGTTATTTCATGACTTAGCATTGACACCACCTAATTGCTAACCGCTCCTTCCATGTAGCTAAGCTCTACCCCTCGAATCGACTCAACCATTTCTTTGTTGCGCAACTTCAATAAGCCATTCAACGTGGCTTTAACTACGTTTTTGGCAGAAGTACTTCCGTAGATTTTTGTAAGAACATCCTGCACACCAGCATACTCAAGTACCGCTCGAGCACTTGAGCCAGCAATTACTCCAGTACCGGCACTGGCAGGAACCAGTACAATCTTCGTAGCCCTGAATCTGCCGATCACTTTATGCGGAATGGTCCGCCCTACCAAAGCTATCTTATGCAGGGATTTTTTGGCATCTTTCATTCCCTTCTCGACAGCCAGCGGCACCTCCTTGGCCTTGCCATAGCCAACTCCTACCGTGCCTGCACGGTCTCCAACCACAGCCAACGCCGCAAAGCTGAACCGTCGGCCACCCTTGACCACCTTGGCACAGCGAAAGACCTTCACAACCGTATCTTCCAATGGCTTTTCTTCTTGCTCAGTTAAATTTGCCGCTTCTATAGCCAATTTCTTCTCCAAGACCCCATGCTATATATTTTATTTAGAAAACCAGCCCCGCCTTTCTCGCCGCTTCGGCAAGAACTTTGACTCTGCCATGGTACTTATAGCGGTTTCTATCAAAGCAGACACACTTGATACCAACCCCAAGGGCTTGCTTTGCGATCGCCTCGCCGACAATCCCAGCGGCCTTTCTGTTGCCCGAGTCGGGTAACTGCTGCTGTAGCGCCTTGACCCTGGTGCTGGCAGAAACAAGTGTTGCCCCAGCCA